>CAZKOZ010000037.1:0-5531 GCA_964554525.1 uncultured Candidatus Saccharibacteria bacterium
CTTTTATCCACAGCCCGCTTCTTAAAATGTTGTGCCGAGCAGGGGGGGGGTATAATGTAGTCATTATTAAAAATTTAACAAAATTATTTTAACATAATGAATATTTCAAAAAATAAAATTATTGCCGGGGTCATTGGGCTTATCGCCGTTGTTTCTTTGGTGAACACGGGAGCTATTGTAAAGCTCTCTAAAAATACCGGAGGGCAGGAAGCGCAGGTGCTATCGGCTTCAAGGAATTGTGTGGAAGTCTTGGCACCATCTCAAAACAGAACCAGCTTTATAGATGCGCACGGTAACATAAGTGATCAGACTCACGAATATCACATAGGTATTAAAATAAAAAATCGTTGTAATTATCCAATTTCTATCATAAGTGATCAGAATTATTATTATCCTGGTTTGGTGTCAAATAATGTGGTTAATTTGGCAAAAGTGCAAAGATTTCCAAGTCTAAGCAACCCTCTTCCTAGCGGATATATTGTCGGCACCTTTACAGGGCCTTATTCAATAAATTCTGGCGCTGTTGCTGGCGGAACCGCAGATATTAGTATACCTATTATGGGAGGTGGTTCAATGATGTATGCTTCAACCATTCAAGCTAATAGTGAGAGAGATTTTGTTGTTTACGGTTATTTAAACTCAACACAAGAGGAGCAGGACTATTTCCGCGTTTCTCTTGATAAATTTAGATGGTTTAGAACTTCAAACTTTACTTCAGATAATGTTTTGTCTCAGGATGAAATAAACACATTTACTCTTAGTGTAGATAGTTTTGTTTCTAGCTATGCTCGGTTTAATGGTTGTACCCCAGGAGCTGTTTTGGGATATGATTCTCAAGGAAATGCTATTTACTGCATGGGATTTAATCAGGGGGATGAAAGAGCTAATACCAATTTACAAAGTATCAAAGAAGGTGCCAGTAGCCCAGTTTTAAGGACTAACTTAAGATAGTTAAATAGAAAATAAAACAAAAGCCCCTTACGGGGCTTTTGTTTTATTTTCTATTTAACCTGATTAAAGATTCTCTCGAAACTTTCTGGGTGTTTTTCAGCAATAGTTGCAAGAATCTTTCGGTCAACTTCAATGTTTTTCTTTTTAAGTCCATCAATGAAGCGAGAGTAAGTCATGCCCAAGGCCCTAACAGCCGCATTTATTCTTGTTTGCCACAATCTTCGTCGGTCAGATTTCTTATCTTTTCGGTGAGCAAAAGCGTGCATTCCAGCGTGCGCAATAGCTTCTGTTGCCATTCCTTCCTTTTTGCTTCGTCCAAATCGATAGCCCTTAACTTGCTTAAGGACATTCTTTCGTCTTTTATTTTTTATAACTCCTCGTTTTACTCTTGTCATGTTTTTTGTTAATTAAATTATTTTGCTTCTACTCTTGCTTTTCTTACTCTCGTGTTGTGGTGAGGAAGAAAGCGAGCTTTGTCTTTTGCTGTCATCACAAAATCAAGAGAAGTTCTGCCTTCTAGTTGGTGAGTTCGCGCCTGTCTGGAATTAAAGTGACTAAAACCCGGCTTTCTGATTTTAAGCTTGCCGTTTTTTGTAACTTTTATTCTCTTTTTAAGTGATTTATTTGTTTTCATTTTGTTCTATCTTTTTCTTATTATCTCTTTCTATCGTAACCGCCACACCACGAGGGCTTTGTTTGAGCGGCTCAGATATCTTGAAACTTTCTGTTATAAGGCGAAGCACTCTATCCAATCTTTCTTGTTTGAATTTATTTTCAGTGAATTTGGTTCTGCCCACCAAGTAAAGCTCAACCTTGATTCTATGACCTTCTTTTAGCCATTCTGAGGCCTTTTTGGCCTTCATTTCAAGATCTCCCTCTCCCGTTCCAACCTTAATCTGTATAGATTTTGTTTCTGTTGTGTGGGATTTCGCCTTTATTTCCTTTGCTTTTTTCTTTTGCTCGTACTGAAATTTACCATAATCCATTATTTTTGCAATAGGGGGGTTGGATCTGTCAGAAACTTCGATCAAATCAAGTCCGCGTTCCATTGCCATGCGAAGGGCTTCTCTTGTGTCTACAACACCTAGATTGTCACCGGTTTCGCCGTCAACAAGACGAACTTCACGAGATCTTATTTGATTGTTAATTCTATTATCCAAGTCTATTGTAAAATGTTATGATGTTCGGCAATTTTAGCGTATTATTCGTTTTAAGTCAATGATTTCTAGTCAGATTAAGAATATGATAAAGATCAATAAAAATTTAGGCGAAACTCCTCTTCAGGTCTTAGATAGGCTTCGTTTGGGGGGTCCGGAATATAAGAATTTGCCAATGACTTATGCCGGAAGACTTGATCCGATGGCGGAAGGGGAGCTTTTGGTTCTTGTCGGAGAAGAATGCAAAAATAAGGAAAAATATTTAAGCCTGGACAAAGAATATGAATTTGAGTCTGTTTTTGGCTTCAAAACAGACTCCTTTGATCTTTTGGGAATTTCTAAAACCTTGAGTTTTGACAAGCGGAAAGTTTTGGAAAATTTCGAAGATGAGATTAAAAATAGTGCTGGAAAATTTTTTCAGGAATATCCGCCGTTTTCTTCAAAAACTGTGGGCGGTGTTCCACTTTTTAAAAAGACGCGAGATGGTGACGTTTTTGATTTACCTAAAAAGGAGGTCGAGATTTATGAAGCGGAATTTTTGGGATTTAGAGAGATTTCCGGAAACGATCTTTTGATAGAAATAAAAAGGAGAATTGGTTTGGTTCGAGGAGATTTTAGACAAGATGAGGTTATAAAAGTTTGGGAAGAAAATTTTCAAAATAGGGAAGAAGAAACTTTTTTGATCGCCAGAGCGCGAATTAAATGCTCGTCTGGTTTTTACGTTCGCGCTTTTGTAAATGATTTGCCATTTCCCGCAACAACTTTTTCTATAAAAAGGACAAAGTTTTTTTAAAAAAGAAATCCCTCCCCGATTGTGGGGAGGGAGTCTTTTTTCGCCCTTGCCTTATGCTTTGGCGTGTTCCAAGTACCGGATGCTGCGGCAGCGAGGAAGCCCGAAGTTATAAAGCTGACAGGGGTTGTTCCTAGCCGTGCAAGACCCGCTTCTGCAGATTTTTTCACGACCATTCTCGAACATCTTGTCCCGCAGTCCAACGCTGACAAGCCAAAGTAACTTGGCTTCGCTGAAGAAGTGCCCAATGGTTGGTGGCGTATCCTCTTGGGTCAGCGATCCGTTGAAGATCATGTTGGAGTTTTCGGCGCGGAAATAGAAGATCTCAGGAACTTCCTCTGTCGCTCCATCTGTCGCGGCCGTTTTCCAGTCGTTCTTCAGAGCCGTGTACCTGTTTCGCGTCTTGTTCTTGTGGAGTATTATCTCGCCCCGTATCATTCTCGCCACATCGTCAAAACGTGACCTGCGTCCAACGGAATAGAGCTGGAAGTTTCCAGAGCTCCTGATCTGAAGGATTGCCACCAAGTTTGGTCGTCCGTTGTGCTGAAGCAAAACATCCTTGGCGTAGTTGTTGTCGCTTCGGATGATTGCCAGCACCGGTATCTCCGATTTCTTGGTTGTCATGTGAGGGAGATTTCTGTACTCGACACCTCCAAGGACTTCCGGAATTGCTTGGCGAAGATTGCGCTCATCCTCCAGTTGTATTTCAAACTGTCGGACAAAAAGTCGAGCAAAGTCGGCAGATTCATCTTCTTCACAGACCCTCCACGTCCGCTTGATTATTGTTGCGAACATGAATTGCTTGAAGGCTTGATGGAGCTCCGGTGTTCCTTCTCCTTGTTTGAAAACCAGATTGCCGCGCTCTCCGTTGCTGTCCTCGTAGTTGATGTAGGTCAGAAGGTGTTGGATTTCCGGGAGATTGTCTATCTCCAGAAACTTTACAACACGATCCAAAGCCGAAGCATCTTTTCGACCTCCGGTGTCATGGTCATCCAAAGGGCCGCCACCGGTGCCAACAGGTAGGATTCCTTGTCTAACCATTTCCACCCATACAGTGTCGCCATCTCCGAAATCTTCTCTTATACGCGCCTGGGTAGCAAGCATTATGCTGGCCTTTTTAATTCCGGGGAATCGAGTTTCGCCATACAGGCGTAGCACAGCTATTGCCGCCAGTTCGTCGGCATGTGGTTTGTAGTGCACCAGTATCTGGCTTATGCCCTCTATTGGCGTGCCAGAAGAGAATGCTTTTGCCACATTTGGGGGAGATGAAATCAGTGTTTTTTGCATCGCTTGGGGTTTTGTTGAATGAACAGTTGCCAGTCTTTTTATTATCACAAAAAGCTATATTAGTCAAGCTTGACAATAATCATATTTTAGCTAATAATCCCCAATCTGGAGTTCTTTCGTTTAAACAAAAACAACCAAACCCATGGATAAAATCGCAGCCTTTCCTTACAGTCTTTGGCCCGGGTTCGTCGTTCTCGCCGCCATCTTCTTGTATATGTACTTAACGCGTTTGATACGCATCATTCGTGACAGGAGGCGGCGACAGGCTGGTTCCCATGAAGAAACAGATACCGCCACCGAGGAGGGTGACAAAGAGCGTCGCCGCATGGACGAGATGTGTGAGGGAAAGGGTGAGGTCAATGAAAGTGAGATTTTTCTGCCTGTGAAGGATTATGATCCCTGCCAAGAGCTTGGAATTGGTGCTGTTGTGCACCTGCAACACGCTTGAATCTATAGCCCCGAGACTAGTCTCGGGGTTTTTGTTTGCTTAAATTATATCCCACTTCGCTAAAGTTTCGCGGGGTCCACCACTTCTTTAAACTTTAAATATTATAGTTAGTGCGCGCACCGCGAAGACAAAAATCACATCTTGTGAGATGTGGTTTTTGGCGAAGTGGTGGAGATGGCGGGAATCGAACCCGCGTGTAAATGAGTTTTTAAGAAGGGTCTACGTGTTTAGTTTATTTTTTGATTTAAACTTGTAACCTTAAGAACAAACAAAACAGTTACAAGCCGATCTCTTGATTTTGGAGAAGAGGCGAGAAGTCTCTTATCCTATCCCGATTTTATTATACCAAGAAGCCTTATCGGAAGTCCGGCTTTTTGGCACTAGCCACTTTAAAAAGTTACGCCAGAGCGAAACCTCTTTTCAATTGAAAAGGAGATTTCACTAATCCGTTAGATTTTCCATCTAAGGTTTTTGGATAGTTTTACGAGTTTTCCAAGCTCGACACGCGCTTATTAAAAATTTTCAAATATCAAGGCCGATCATCCCCAATCAAAAGACGTTTAAAACCTCTTCTGGTTACGAATGACGACGGGTCTAATTTTTCAACCTCCTGCCCAAATCTCTTTCAATGTCTCGCTTCTTTATACTATGACGTTTGTCATTAAGTTTCTTACCGCGAGCTAGGGCAATCTCAATCTTTACATATCTTCCCCTATTATATAACGAAATAGGCACTATTGTCAAGCCAACTTCTTTTGTCTTTCTCTTTAACTCTTCTATCTCTTTTCTTTTAAGGAGTATTTTGCGTTCACGATATGGATTGTAGGTTTCTGGGGCGTTTTTGGGCTGATACGGAGGAATATGAGCGCCAACTAAGAATATTTCTTCATCTTTTATT
>CAZKOZ010000038.1:0-2362 GCA_964554525.1 uncultured Candidatus Saccharibacteria bacterium
ACCAAAACTCCACCACCCTTCACAGCTTCAGATGATCCGGTAAATTCAAACGGTACGGAAATTTCTATAGGCTTGTTAAGATCTACAGCTAGAAAATCAATGTGAGAAACATCTCCTCTAACCGGATCGTATTGAATCTCATGAATCATAGCGTCAAACTCACCGGCATTTGTTTTAAGTTTTATTGTGGAAGTTTCGCCGACCTCCTTAAAAACCCTTAAAAATTCACCTCTATCTACAGACAGAGAAGTTGAACTTTTTTGTGAACCATAAAAAACCGCCGGAATTTTACCCATTTCGCGAAGTTTTCTACTTTCGGATTTCTTTATAATGTCCCTTGTATTTGCATTTAAAGTTGTCATATTTGAGCATTATAAACAAAATACAAAAAAAGTCTACTAATTCCCCAGGGTAACCAAAACTTTTTGAGATTCAGAGGCCATTTCCTTGCCACTCTTTAAATCCAAAGAAAATGCTCCCCAAACAAAAATACCAAATATCAAAAAACAAACCATAAGCACCGAAGATACCAGGTTTTGCTCTTTTTGAGATTTTATATTTTCTTTGAATCTTTCCATAAAATAAGTGGTTTTAATGCCTCACTTATTCTGACGGATGCTCGGTGTTTAAATTACAAACTTATGAGATTTTAGGCGCTACAATTTTATTCTCTAAGTCATTAAGAGTTCCGGCAACTTTCTTGCCCGGGTTGAATATATTTTTTGGATCAAAAATTTCTTTAATTTCAGTAAAAATTCCGGCAACTTTTTCCCCAAACATAAGTGATATAAAGGGAGTTCGGATTATTCCGTCTCCGTGTTCGGCTGTCATTGTTCCACCATGCTTTTTCACGAGTTCGTAAACTTTAGGGGAAAGACGCAAAATAGTTTCTTTTGTTTTGGGATCATCAAAGTCCATAAGAGGAATTATGTGCAAGTTACCATCACCCAAATGCCCGGCAATCGTGTATAGAAGTTTTTCTTCATCTAAAATTTTCGTTAATTCAGGCAAATATTCAGGCAGGTTTTCCGGCAAGACGGCAATATCATCAATAAACGGCGCTGTTTTAACACCCTTGGAATGGTCTGACAAAAGCTTAAAACTATCTCGGCGAATGTCCAAGTACTTCCCTATTTCTTCTTTGGTTTTAATTATTCTGGTTTTCAGGTTCAAGTGTCTTATCTGTTTTTCGGCATCAGAAACTTCTCTTTCAATCTCACTGGCGTCGGAAGAAACAAATTCCGCTAAAACAATAAGCTTGGGCATTCCGCCGGTTAAAACCATCAAAAATTCTGGGAAAAAATTTACCACATATTTAAAAACTCCACTTATCCCCTTATCTTTCAAAAAGCTTCGGAAAAATTTTACAGCAAATTTAATCGTGTGGTCGTCGTAAACTTCCAAAGTCTCCACGTCAAAATTCAAAAGTTCGTGCGTTAGCTCGGGCACTTTTTTCAAATCTTTCAAAAATACAACCAAAAGTTTTGATTCATTTTCAACCTTAACCAATTTGTAAGTTATTTCTGTAATAATTCCTGTTGTTCCTTGAGCTCCAACAAAAAGTTTTGTTAAATCAAAAGTATCTTTTACAGGATCCCAGACGTCCCAGATCAAAAACCCTGAAGAATTTTTTGAGGTTTTAGGTTTGGCGTTTTTTATTTCTTCTTCGTTTCTTTTGATCAAATTCCAAACTTTTCTGCAGACTCGCCCGAAAGAATTTTCTTCTAAAGAAGCCGCCTCAAGTTCAACTTTATTTAAAGTTTTTATTTCATATTCTTCTCCATCGTCTAAAACAACTTTCAAAGATTTTACAAAGTTTTTATTCTGCCCGTATTTTAAAGTTTTCTCCCCGGCGCCATTATTCCCGACCATTCCACCGACCGAGCAAAGATTTTTTGATGCTGGAAAACATGGCATTATAAGACTTTTTTCAAGCATAGCTTTTTCAAAATCACGATAAAAAGTTCCCGGTAAAACCTTTGCTTCCCCGGAAATTTTATAGCTTTTGCCCCTGTCAGATTTTTGAGAATATTCTGTAACAGTTTTCACATCCAAAATACCTTTCATATATCTGGTCATATCCATGATTATGGAATCATTAAGCGAACCACCCGACATGCAAGTTCCGGCACCGCGAGGAGTTAAAGAAACATAAAAATATCCTTGTTCTCTTTTTTTATTCACAAACTTAACTAGGTTTTTTACATCTTCAGCATCTTTTGGAAAAACAATAACAGACGGAGCGACTTCGAAAATACTATAATCACGACTATACTTTTTAAGCATATCTTGCGTGTTTTCCACGTCACCTTTTATTATTTTTTGAATTTCGTCTTTAAACATTTTATATTTAGGAAAGAAG
>CAZKOZ010000038.1:2372-3444 GCA_964554525.1 uncultured Candidatus Saccharibacteria bacterium
TTTAATATTTTAAGAGCCTGAGGTAGAAAAATCTTTCCTTCGTGATCGCTTTTTTTCAACTCATCATATATTTTCTTAAGTTTGTTAACAAAAAATTTTGATGCTTCGGGAGTTATTTGTTGTATCTCTTCTATTTCTTCCAAAAATTCAAGAGTTATTTCATCCTTAATTAGCGGGCTTAGCTCTCCAGGAGTGTTACTTGAAACATCGTCAGGCTTGTCGCCTTTTCTGTGCACTATTCTTAGTTTTGGTTTCTCTCCATTTTCCATATATTCATATTATAACAAAAAATTGCCGTCTCCAAGATTTGGAGACGGCAATGGGTCAAAATAACCTTTCTTTCTTGTCCTTGAGACCTTTGAGCTCTTCTTCCAGCCCCCTGATCTTTTTGCTCATTTCGCCGGCAGAAATCCTATAAAACCAGCCGCCCCCACCAGTTTGGAAACTTCTGGCATCATTCCTGGATTTGGCGAAAGCTGCGCGACACCCCTTGAGCTCACCTTCTATTTGTTTGATCTCTTGATTCAACCTGTCCACAAGTTCCAGAGACTGAAGTTCAACAACAGCATTGCCAACAGGAACGCTTGGCACAGAGAAAGGTCCGATGTCTGTCATCTTTGTTTTGGTTTGATGTTTAAGAAAGAGCAACGAAAGCTCATACTAGCAAATAAAATCTTATTTAGTCAATACCTGTGGATTGTTAATTCTAAAAATCTGGTAGAATTGGTTCATGAATCCCGTTAGTGACCCCGCCTTCGCCAGGGGCTATGAACGGGCGGTCGCAACAAACAAGAATATTCAAACCTACGGGATAATTTTATTAAATTAACTAAGGCGGTAGCGTTAAGACCGCGACCTGTCACTAACCGGATGAAAAAAGTTAAATTCCTAGCCATTGGCGACATCGTTACCGATGCTTTTATTAAACTCAAAGACGCAAGAGTTACCTGCGATATAAATGATGAAAATTGTACTATTTCAATGCGCTTTGGTGACAAAATTCCATATGAAGATGTGGAGGTTGTAAAAGCGGTCGGCAACAGACCAAACGCTGCTGTATCAGCGGCAAGAC
>CAZKOZ010000038.1:3454-5531 GCA_964554525.1 uncultured Candidatus Saccharibacteria bacterium
ATCCAAACTCTCAAAAACGAAAATATCAAAACTGATCTGGTTCAAATACAAGATGGTCAAAAAACAAACTATCACTATGTTTTGAGTTTTGAAGCTGAAAGAACTATTCTCATAAAGCATTCACATTTTGATTATGACTTTGAAAAGATTATGGAGGGTTCGGATGCGCCGGAATGGATTTACTTTTCATCCGTTGCAGAAAATTCTCTGCCCTACCATCATCAAATTGCAAAATATGTAAAAGAAAAAGGTGTTAAGCTGGCTTTTCAGCCGGGAACTTTTCAAATTAGTCTTGGATACAAAGAATTAAAAGATGTTTATGAAGCGTCATATGTTTTTTTCTGCAACAAAGAAGAATCCCAGAAAATTTTAGAAACTGGAGAAAGAGATATTCAAAAACTTCTGCAAGGAATTTATGACTTAGGTCCAAAAATCGCCGTTATCACAGACGGACCTGCTGGCGCATATACATATGACGGACGTGAAATGCTTTATATTCCAATGTATCCTGATCCATCTCCGCCAAAAGAACGCACTGGCGCCGGCGACTCATTTTCCAGTACTTTTACCACCGCTTTAGCCTTGGGGCTTTCTGTGTCGGAAGCACTCATGTGGGGTCCAATCAACTCTATGAACGTGGTACAATATACGGGAGCGCAAAAAGGGCTTCTTCCAAGAAAAAAATTGGAAGAATTCCTTGCAAAAGCACCTTCTAATTACAAACCTAAGAAAATAAATTAAGATGGAAAATTTAAAAAACAACGAAGGCAATATAAATGAATTAATGAAATTTAAAGACTTACCAGACAGAGACGTATTGGCAAAAATTGAAGAAATAAATAATCGCCTTGCTCTTTTGACAAATCCTGAAAATATAGAAATTAGTGAATTTTCTGAAAGCGAAAACGATATTGAAGCAGAATTAAAAATAAAAAATGAGGAAATAAAAAGACTGGAACATGATCTTGCGATATTAAAGGGCGAGGCATCAAGGAGAAGTTTTTTAAATTAAAAATATGAATTTTTTTGAAAGATTTAAACCAAAAAGTAATAAGATAGAAAGTGGTGACGATTTAGTTGGTAAAATTCCCGAACATATTCAAAAAGAGCCAAGTCTTGATGACACCATTCCGGAACTTAATCAATCCCTGAAAACAAAAATGATTATCACGGGCGAGAATCCTTTAGAGCCGGATGAACGAGACCAAGAATCTGTAGAGAATCTTTTGGTTAGAAATGCCGAAGACTTCCAGATAATCAACGATAATATCCGACTCCTCATGAGTGAAATTTCTCATAACAACGATAAAATTAAACAACTTAAAGAATCAATAAACAAAACCGAGGACGAGATTAATCGTTCTGGTGATATTACACTGACAGTATCGTTAGAAAAACTAACAAAAATGAAAGATTCTTTGATAAAGCTAAATCAAGAAAAAGAGATCCAAATTCAACAAGAAGAACAAAAAATCAATGGTTTTTACAATCTAAATTAAAAAGTTTTACTTACCTCCTGATTTTCTCTTCAAAACTTTTTTAACAGAAAGCTTGATATGGCTCACATCTAATCCATATTCAGCGAAAAGCTCTTTTGTATTGCCGGATTGTCCAAAGCGGTCGTGAACGCCGATGAATTCTTGCGGCACGGGGAAAAATTGCGAAAGCTCTTCGGCGAGCGCGCTTCCAAGTCCACCGTGTATTTGGTGTTCTTCAGCGGAAACCACAGCGCCGACGTCTTTTATAAACGGCAAAATACTTTTATCAAAAGGCTTGATGGTTGCAAGATTTATAACAGCCGCGCCAATTCCCTCTTTTTCAAGTTCATGCGCCGCCAAAAGCGAATTGTGAACCAACGCGCCACACGCCACAATTACAACTTGCGGACTTTTTGATTTGTACAAAATTTGCGCTTTGCCAATCTTAAACGGCGAGTCTGTTGTAGTAAAAACTGGAGATTTGTCGCGAGCCAGACGAATATACGCCGGCTTGCCGCTTTTGGCTATCGCAAGCGTCGCTTTCCTTGCCTCTTCACTGTCTGCTGGAGCGATGACGGTCATGTTCGGTTGAACGCGCA
>CAZKOZ010000039.1:0-5380 GCA_964554525.1 uncultured Candidatus Saccharibacteria bacterium
GAAGAATTGAATTTCATAAAGCCAAAAGTTATAGTTATGCTCGGTCGCCATGCATTGAACAGATTTTTCCCAACCGAACAAATTTCAAAAGTCCACGGCAAACTTCTAAAAAAGAAAATCAAACAACTTGAAACAGAAAATTTCTTCGCCCTTTATCACCCCGCTTCGGCTTTATACAACGGCAGCATGCGAGATGTTTTGATTGAAGATTTTAAAAAGCTGCCTTTGGTGACCCAAAAAATTCAAAATTAGAGACAAAAAAGTCGGGACTAGCCCGACTTGTAACCGTTTAGATCAATACCATGCTTGTCTGCGATCCTTCTCAGGTTTCTCAACGCGTCACGCATACGACCAATAACAGTGTTAATGCTTAGGCCCTTCTCTCTGGCGATGACCTTGAATTTTTTACCCTGGAGACGCTTACGAACAACTTCTTGTTGTTCAGGAGACAGCAAACCCAGCAAAGTTTCTATCTGCGTCAGGATGTCAGAATTGATGGTGGACTCTTCTTGGGTTAGAGACTGATTCCTAATCCCCTCCATTGGATCAGGCATACCGGGAAAAGCCCTCAAGATGTGATGTTTGCCGGTTTTTCTAACATGGTCAATGTAGATATTCTCGGCAATTTTCTTGAGCCACTGAAAGTGCTTTCCTTCATCTTTGTACCCGCCAGAAAATACAAAATTCATCGCCTTAATAAAGACCTCGGATGTGAGATCTTGGGCAATGACGGTGTTGCGAGTTTTGTTGCAAAGATATCGGTATATCGCCTTTCTATGAGCAATATACATATTCCCCACAAGCGTCAAATGCTCCTTCGGCAAGACTTTTTCGTTTGTCTGGCTCATGATGAACTGTTTTGTAACGAGTTTACGTATAAACATCCCAAAAGTAAAGCCTGTAATAAGCTGGAACTTGCGGCGTCTTAATCATCGGAGGCCAAATAAAAACCCAAAAACCGACAACATGGAACTGATTGCAATCTTGGGAACGACAGCAATTGTGGGCTTGTCCTACGCCGTAAAAGATCTGAACTGGCGTGGATGGAGGCTGAAAAAACAATAAAACGCATGCGCCCATCCCCCTAAATAAGGGGGATTTGGCATTTTATGCTAGTATAATTAGACATAATATACATGTAATATAAGGCTTATTTAAACGTCTTAGATTATGAAGAACGAAATAGACAAGAAAATTGAAAAGATTTTTATGGAAAGCTATGATGATTTTTCTGACGCTATTTTTAGGTATGCCGTTTTTCAAACCTCAAACCGAGAAGTTGCCCTAGACATAGCGCAAGATACGTTCATTAAAACATGGCAATATCTGCAAAAAGGAGAAGAGGTGGATAATATAAAAGCCTTTTTATATAGGGTAGCCAAAAATTTGATAATAGACTATCGGCGAAAAAAGAAATCTTCTTCTCTGGATGAAATAATGGAAAGTGGCATAGATTTCCAAACAGATGAAAACATAGAAGAGGAAAAACAGAATGAATTTGAAACAAAAGAGGTTTTGCAAACGATAGACAAAATAGATGAGAAATACCGGGAAATACTGATCATGAGATATGTTGAGGAGATGAGTATAAAAGAGATTAGCGACACAACAGGAATGACCCAAAATCACGTATCAGTAATGATTCACCGAGGAATAGATAAATTAAAGAAATTATTAAAAGATTATGATTAACAGAAAATTAAAGAAATTCATAAAGATTCTAAAATCAACAAAACTTTCTGAAAAAGAAAAGAATCTTTTGCGTTATCGCGTTTCTGAATTTATAGCTTTTAACCCAATTAGAGGCAATACAAAAGTTGCTAAAAAATCATTTTACTTTTCAATTTTTACATTTCGTACACTTTCCAAGACCATCGCTTTGGCTCTGATTTTATTGGTTGTGGTTGGCGGTAGCGGCGTAACCTACGCTTCAAGCTCTGCTTTGCCGGGAGACAAGCTTTATCAAGTAAAAGTTAATGTCAACGAAAGGATCGAAGAAAAGCTTGCGCTAACAACAGAAGCAAAAACCCAAGTTCACAGCACTCATGTCGAAAGACGTCTAAACGAAGCAAGGACTCTGGTGCAAAATCAAAACCTCTCTCCGGAAAAAAAGGAAATTGTTAAAACGAATCTCGAGAAAAACGTAAAAAGCGTCACTCAATCCATAGAAAGTTTAAAAAATGAAGGAAAGATCGAAAAAGCTCTGGAAATGACTTCTAATATTTCGCCTGTTTTAGAGACTCACAAAGAAATCTTGGTGAAAAAAAACGAATCAAAAAACAACGATATAGAAGGAACGTCACTTAGCCAAGAGTTGGAACTTGAAACCTCTGTTTCTGTTGGATCCCTGATTGAAACCATCGATATAGCGATTAAACAGATAGAAGAAGTGGAAGAAACTGTCATAGAAAAAATCTTAGACAACCAAGAGAGTCTTGAGAATCTAACATCAAAAAACAAGGAAGAGGTGAATAACACCATAAACTCCATAAGAGCATCTGAATCTCAAAATACAGTAGAAACCGAATCGGAAGCAGTGTTGGAGACTTCAACAAAATCACTTGAAGACAAAAACTCTGAGACTGTTGCTGTGGAATCATCTATCGAGATGAAGGTTTTGGAAACAAACGCAACAGATATAAGCGCTGTGACAATGACAAGCGCCAAGCTGGTAGCAGAACCAATTATAATAAAATCAGAAGAAGATGTTGAATCAAGAATAAAAAAAGCAGAAGATCTATTGATTCAAGCAGAAATTGAAAGAGTAAATAAAAATTATAAAGAAGCTTTGGTTTTGTCACAAAAAGCTAAAAAGATAATTAGACAAATAGAGATTTATAGGAAAATAAAAGCAGTAGAGACATCTGCCGGAGCAATTCATCAAACAACAGAAGCTCAAGTTACCCCGCAAAAAGACACTGTGAAAAAAGATGAGGCACTCCTACCTGCAACACCAGAAAACGAAACCATGAAGCCGGAATCTGAGACTACAGAAAACAAATTGGAGGCTGGTTTGGAAATCAAAAAAGAGGAAGTAAAAGCTAGTATTGAAATTACTGAAACTGATGTTATCAAGTCAATAGAAGAAAGCAATGGATTGCTTAGAAAAATTAATCAAGCTAATCTAGAAGCTCAAACTCGTCTATAGAATCTTCTTTGACTTCCTTGGAACTATTCCTGTAAATAAAGAAAACAACAATAGAAACTCCAATAATCGTAACAGCAAAAAGGATTATCCATAGAGATAGTCCTTTTTGTTCTGTGCTGGAAGAACTATTTGCATACATAGAATTTAAAGTAACGGAATCTTCTGAAAGCAAAGTAACATCTTCGGTTTTAGGTTTGACTTGTGTTTGTTTTACTGTTTGATTTGAAGAAGATGGAGGTGATGTCGCGACAACAGGACTTGGAAACTTCTCTCCGGAAGCGATAAATTTATTCATGGGATTCATGAGCATCACGTTTAAAGGATTAAGCTTCGTCTGTTTTGAATTAAAAACAATACTTTTACCAGGCAAAACAAAAGTTCGATTTGGAACAACAAATTTTCCGCCAGAATTTTCCACCAAAGACCATCCAGATAAATCTATTTCTCTGCCCGAATTATTTTTAATCTCTATACCACCGTCCGGATGAATTTTTGAAATGATGATTGCCGGATTTGAAATGTTTACCGTTATTCTGTGAGTTGCGTTTGGTTCAATGTCTTCGAAATATGTTGAATAATACTCAACACTAACAACATAGCTCCCCTCATGTTCATAAAAATGTTCAAACTTTTCATTTTTATTCAAAACAAATTCCGTTCCATCACCCATATTCCAAAAGAAGTTTCCTCTTACCATATTTGATCCATCCAAATCTCTTGTCCAAAGAGAAAACTTAACAGGTGTGGCAACGGGAACATTGTCGTTATGAACCTTGATTTCAATAGATTCTTTGTCGTAGCGGATTTTGTTATTGACTATTGTATAACTGTCTTCCTCCTCTTCATCGTCGTTATTATTGTTGCTAACATCTGCCTGCCCACCCGTTTGCCCTCCAGTTCCTTGATTACCAGAACTGCCTGAATCAAACATCGCATTTGGTTGACCCGGGGTTGGCGAAGCGGTTATCCAAATAGATCCGTTCCATTGCATTGTTTCTTTTGCGGCATTATTGCCAGCTGGCCAACCAGAAGAAAAATTGAGATTTTGAATAACATTCCCATTACCATCACGCAATACCAGGTGTTCTCCATCATTGCCCAAAGCTCCGGTATAGACAACCAGTGCCGAAGTTCCAGGAACTGCAGCATCCGGTCTTTCAAGCAAAGCATAAGCGCCAGCGGCGATGGATCCGGAAAGATTGATAGACGGTGTTCCATCTTCAGACTTAAGAGTCCAGCCAGATAAATTTACACCAGAGGATCCGGTATTTTGAATTTCGATCCATTCGTGGTTCGCAGAGCTCGCAGTTCCCATCCACGCGATTTCGGAAATTATAATTTCCGCGCCGGCGATCATCGGCGCGAAAAACAAAATTAAAAATAAAATGTATTTGCTCGCTTTGTTCATCACTTTATCACTCTAAAACACTTTTCAAAATATCTTCTGGTATCTCTTTTGTTTTTTTCGAATTATCAATTTGATTCTGATCAGATTTCGATGAAACAGGATTCTCTGGCAATATTTTTACAGAAGAATTTTGTTGTATTTTATCATCTTTTCTTGTAATCAAATCTGGAGAACTGTTAATATTCTCATGCTTTTCATTATTTTTTTCAAAATCACTCAAGGCTTTAGTTAGAGCATCTTTCAAAAGATTTTTATTCTGGGGTGTTGGATCTTTAACTGAAATGTTTGGCTTTTGCACATTATGCGGCAACTCTTTCAGCGAGACTTCTTTTTTCTTTTGTGGTTCCGGATTTAAAACAACCTTTTTGACCTCTTCCGGGATCACTATCTTTGACACCTTTTTCTGATACTCGGGTTTAGGCTTTGGTTTTTCATTTTTCTCTGGAACATTGTCAAAAGCTCCCGCATATTCGTCATCACGTCTGGAATCTCTTGGCTTATAACCGGGGCCAAATTTTTCGCGCAAGTATTCTTCTTTCTTGCCGATTTCTTTTTTCTGCTTTTCAGTATGAAATTCTTTTTTGTACCATTCGTCGATGTAATTTTGAACACCCTCTCTCGGCGAAGCAAAATTTCTCCTGGAGGCTTCGACCACTTCTGTCCTAAAAGAAATTGGGTTTTTGGGTAACGGACCTAGAGTTATAGCAGAAAAAGGTTTTGACCCCACGCCGTCAATCATCAACGTTAAATAAATTTGGAATCGCCCCAAATTCACGATGTCTTCTTGTGTGAAAGTCGGCACAAAAACTTTTTCCAAAAGCTCG
>CAZKOZ010000040.1:0-5360 GCA_964554525.1 uncultured Candidatus Saccharibacteria bacterium
GTCGCAGAAGATATTATTCGTCCCAAAGCCTTGCCTTGGATTTTTGTTTCAAACATTTGCCTTGGTAAAATTTTGTGCAATTTTTCCACGGCTTTTTCTGCTTCTTCTTGGGCTCGTCTTCGTGAAATAACGCGAGAAAAAGCGATAACCGGCTCATCCGCAATCAAAATATCAAGTCGCGTTACATCAGCCGGACGACTCTCGGCGATCTCATAAGAAATAGACGCGTATCCGGAAGAAACACTTTTTAAATTATCAAAAAAGTTTCGCATAAGCTCGCGAAGCGGCATTTCAACCAAAATAGAAGACCTGTCGCCAAAATTTTCAATATCCTTCGCCTCGCCTTCGTGTTCAAAAAGCAACTGCATAATAGCGCCGATATAGTCCGTCGGTGAAATAATCTTAACCAAAACCCATGGCTCTAAAACTTCCAAAAGTTCGCCGTCGTTCGGAAAAGTGTGCGGCGAATAAATCATCTCTTCTTTGCCGTTTTTGTATTTAACTTTGTAAGTGATGGACGGCGTTGTCACAACAAGCGAAAGATTAAATTCTCTTTTTAGCCTTTCAGAAATAATTTCCAAGTGAAGCATTCCGAGGAATCCACAACGAAATCCGCGACCAAGCGCGCCGGAAGATTCTTCTTCATAAGTGAGCGACGAGTCAGAAAGTTTCAATTTGCCAAGCGAGGCTTTAAGCTCTTCAAAATCATCCTGACTTTCTGGGTAAAGCGAGGCCCAAACAACAGGAGAAGGATTCATATAGCCTTCAAGTTGCGGCAGTTGCTTTTTCTCCATTGTGATAGTGTCTCCCACGCTTGCCACACCCGGCTTTTTAATTCCGGTTACGATGTAGCCAATCTCTCCAGCATAAAGCTTATCTTTAGAGACGGGGTCCGGAGAAAAAGTTCCGACTTCCAGCGATATGAATTTTTCTTTGGCGCCGATAAATCTCAAATTAACATTTTTGGAAATCTCGCCGTCAATCACCCGCACATAAACAATCACACCTTTGTGGTTTGAATATTCAAAATCAAAAACCAATGCGCGGAAACTTCCTGAGTCCGCCATTAACTCTTTTGGCGGTGGCACTTCTTCCACAATCTTTTGTAAAAGTTCCGGCACACCTTCCCCTGTTCTCCCAGAGACGGTTAAAATTTCTTCTTCAGGAATTCCAAGCAAAATCGCCACTTCGGTTTTCACATCGTCCACGCGCGCCAAAGGTGAGTCAATTTTTGAAAGCACTGGAATAATTTTAAGTCCGGATTTTTGCGCCATACCGAGCGTGGTGAAAGTTTGCGCTTGCACACCTTGTGTGGAATCCACAAGTAAAATTGAACCCTCCACGGCCTTTAGCGCGCGCGAAACTTCATAGGAAAAGTCTATGTGTCCTGGAGTGTCGATCAAATTTAAAATATAATCCTGCCCGCCAGACTTAAAATTCATGCGAACCGGCTGCATTTTGATTGTAATTCCCCGCTCCTGCTCAAGCTCCATTTTATCAAGCACCTGATCACGCATTTTGCGTTTTTCAATGGTGTTTGTGGTCTCAAGCATCCTATCCGCCAAAGTGGACTTGCCGTGGTCTATATGCGCAATAATTGAGAAATTTCTGATTCTGTTTAAATCCATAAGATAGTTAGATATTACCAGAAAAAGAGCAAAAAGAAAGCTAAAATAATTATCACCATTTGATTTACTCAACCACCTTTTTCTGGCATAATTGCAAGTATGATAAATACGCCAAAGCCTGAAGACATAGTCAATTCATTTCCTGAAAAATTCACCCTGACAGAGGGTGATAAAAATTGGATTGCCAAAGCTTTTGATTTCTCTCAAAAAGCTCATGAGGGGCAAAAACGCGCGTCTGGCGAGCCGTATTTCAATCACGTCTTTGAAGTCGCAAAAACCTTGGCCAAACTTGGAATGGATCCAAAAACTGTTGTCGCAGGAATACTTCACGACACCATAGAAGATACGCCTGTAACAGAAAAAGAAATAGAAGAAGAGTTTGGTAAAGAAGTTTTGTTTTTGGTAAATGGCGTTACAAAACTTGGAACGCTAAAATATCGCGGACGTGAACGACACGTCGAGTCACTTCGCAAATTCTTCGTGGCAATGGCGGAAGACGTGCGAGTTATCATCATCAAACTCTCCGACCGCTTGCACAATGTTTCCACTCTCAAATACCTAAAACCCGAAAAAGCCAAGCGTATCGCTTTGGAGACAATTGAAATCCATGCGCCGCTCGCCAATCGCCTCGGTATGTGGAAATTAAAAGGTGAACTCGAAGACTTGGCGTTCCCTTTCGCCTATCCAAAAGAAGCTGAAGATGTCGAAAATCTTTTAAAACAAAAAAGCAAAGCCGATCAAAAATATCTGGATCAGGTTTATAAATCTCTGCAAAAAGAATTAGTCAAAAATAAAATCAAAGCAATAAATATTAACTACCGCGTAAAAGGTGTTTATAGTCTCTATAAGAAACTCAAAAACAAAGACATGGATATAGACAAGATTTATGATCTTGTTGCTCTGCGTGTGATTGTTCCAACGATAGAAGATTGTTACAAGGTCTTGGGGGTTATACACGGCTCATGGCGACCAATCCCGGGCAGAATCAAAGACTTCATCGCTTTGCCGAAGCCAAACGGCTACAAAAGCATCCACACCACGATTTTCACCGGCAATGGCGGAATCGCTGAAATACAAATCCGCACACCAGAAATGCATGAACAAGCAGAGTACGGTGTTGCTTCATATTTTGCTTATAAAGAAGGCATGTTTAAAAACGGGCAAGAGGACTCTAAATTGAGTTGGATAGAGCAATTTAAAGAACTGCAAAAAAGCGTTTCAAGCCCGGATAGCTTTTTGCAAAATCTAAAAATAGATTTTTTCTCAAAAAGAATTTTCGTCTTCACACCACAGGGTGATGTTTTGGATCTTCCAGAAGGATCTAACGCGATAGATTTTGCATACTCCATTCACTCTGATCTCGGCAACCATGTTCGTGGAGCAAAAATAAATGGGAAATATAGCAGTATCTACACGGAACTAAAAAACGGAGATATTGTTGAAGTGGAAACAAACGAGAAAACAAATCCGACAAGCAAATGGCTGGATACCGCCAAAACAACCCTCGCTCGCCGACACATCAAAAAATACTTGGATGAAAATAGCTTGCTTAATAAGTTTATAAGCAAGTTTAGGTAAAACATGCAACAAAAACACCCCTCTGCTCGCGAGCAGAGGGGTGTTTTGCGAAGCGCCCCTTAAACAGAAAAATTTGAAATATTATACAAATCAGCGTCTTCTTCTGATTTTTCAATTTCGTCTTTAGAGCGATCATCTAACGCCTCTATTTCGTTCTCCCTATTTTCTTCTCCATTGCCCTCTTCCCTAATTTCAGTTTTTATATCCTCAACAGTTTTGGCGATATGATTTTCAAGCATGTTTATTTCGCTCTTCTTGCCCTTTGACTCAATCACATCCAAAATCGTTCGCAAATCTTCTTCTGAAAAGAAATCAATCATGATTTTACCGCCGACTTCTTTTTTATCTATGTAAACACGTGTGCCAAGAGTTTCTTGAAGTTTGTTTTGAATTTCTTCAATTTCCGGGTTTGGCAAGGTGTGTTTGTTTCGAGCTCTATCTTTTGCAATTGTCCTGGCAATTCTTTCAGCTTCACGCACGGTGATTTTTTTGTAAACAATTTCTTTGAAAAGTACAGACTGCTCTTCCGGTCTGTCGGTGAGCATGAGAAGTGGTCTGGTGTGTCCTTCGTTAATTTTTCCCTGGGCTAGCGCGTCTAATATTTCTTGTGGCATCTGAAGAAGACGCAAAGTGTTGGAAACATATTCGCGACTCTTCCCCATTTTCTTTCCAATCTCTTTGTGAGAAAAACCAAATTCTGTGTGCAACTGTGAGAATGCGCGAGCGCGATCAACAGCGTTTAAATCTTCTCTTTGCAAGTTTTCAATAATGGCAAGCTCCAATTTCATCATTGGATTTTCTTCTTTTCTGATGACAGCCGGGACTTGCAAAAGCCCAGCGAGCTTTGAAGCGCGCAAACGTCTTTCCCCGGCGATTAATTCGTACTCAACAGCAATGCCGCCATCTGGTTTTTCTTTCTCAATCCTTGAAACAACCAGAGGCTGCAAAACGCCATATTGTCTGATTGAGTCTGCCAAGTCGCGGAGCCTGGCCTCGTCAAATTCACGTCTTGGTTGGTAAGGATTTGGATTTATTTTTCCAACCTCTATAAAAAATATTGAATCGCTATATAATTCTTTCTGCATGCCGACATTTTAACACAAAAAACAAATCCCCATAAAATGGGGATTTGTTTTTAAATTTATTTTACAGTAATAAATCTGCAGCTTCAGAAATATAGCTATTTTCTGGTAAACCAATTAATAAAACGTTTAAACCAGTGAACTCTCAGGGTGGATTGAGTAACAGATTCAACCACAGTGAACAGCTCCACTTCATAATCATTTTCTATAATTGGATCTGGTTCAGCCTGCATAACCGGAGATATATTTGTTTCTGCAGACTGATAAATTTTCTTGACGGGAACAGTTGGAGTAACCGGTTTTTGAGATTCAAGAATTTTTATCCTTTCCTCTAGATCCTTCATTTTTGCACGCGATTCAGCTTCTTCAAGAATTTTATCGGCCGCTTCCTTTTCAGCTAATTCTTTCTGTTTTTGCTTTTCACTATCATAATCTGCTTTTAATTCAATCAAGTCATTTAACCACTTTTGATACTCGCTCTCACTTGTTGTTACACTCAAATTAACCCCGACTTCATTAAAGAATTGCTTGTAGGATGCGAGGATTGATAATCTTTCTTGAAAAATTTTATTAAGCTCTGCTTGCTTTTCTTGCTCTAACACAGATTCCTCTAACTTTTCTTGACAATAGACAGAAGAAACAGGTAAGCAAAGTACAGCATTTACTGACGACACAAAAGAAAAAGATATTATTACCCCTAAAGCAAAACCGGATATTTTGATAAGTTTAATCATATTAAAAATCGTAACACGTAATACCTGAAAATTCAAATTATGGTTATCAAACTAAGACTTTAATAACAAGAGACTTAGATCATCTTTGTTTGTGCCGGAAGAGAGAATCGGCGTCAAGTTTCTAAGTAAATTATTTCGCGGGCTCATAATTTACTAAGAACTTCCTACCCGGACTCGGCGACAAGCACGAGCAAAGCTCGTCTTGTATACCGCCTCCGTCTTTCGATTCCCTCTCTGAAACTAAAATAAAAAGCCAAAACGCTGACGCATTTTGGCTTAATATTTTATGTGCCGGAGAGAGGAATCGAACCTCCACCCCTTTCGAGACACGATTTTGA
>CAZKOZ010000041.1:0-5288 GCA_964554525.1 uncultured Candidatus Saccharibacteria bacterium
CCTCATAAGCGGAAATATGCTGCGTGATTCCACCGGCTTCGCCCGCCACAACGTTTGATTTGCGGATATAGTCCAAAAGCGTTGATTTTCCGTGATCAACGTGTCCCATGATTGCCACGACGGGTGGTCGTTCTATGATGTTGGGGGAGTCTTTTGACATGGGTTTATTTATACAGTAAAAGGAGGGAAAAGGGAAGCTGCGCAAAACACCTCGCTAAAAAATATCAGAACAACCTCTCTGCTCGCGAGCAGAGAGGTTTTCTTCCGCCCCAGCCTCTTTATAAACAGATGCTTCCGGCGAGCCTTTTGATGAGGTGTTTTGCTTTGCTGGAAAGGAAGGAGAAAAACGAATTGCAACCTGGTTGGTTTTTCTTACTCTTTAATCCATCCCTTGAAGCTATTAAAAATATCTTCCCAAAGTTTATGATTTCCAACCGTGTCCAGAACTTCATCTACCGGTAACAATTTTACTTCAGTAACCGTCTCATCTTCAGTATGTTTTATATCTTCTTTTTCTCCAACAAGACAAAAGCAAATAACTTGCCCCTCTTCCTGTTTTTCGTCCAAAACACTCTTTATAATAAATTTGGGTTCACATTTTAAAATTGAAAATCCTGTCTCTTCTTTAAATTCACGCCTTACTGTTTCCTCCATTGATTCTCCCGATTCTTTGTGTCCACCCGGAAACCCCCAGATACCTCTCTTTGAGTTAAATATTACAGGGACAAGATTGTCCTTGTTTATCCCAATAGCATATACCCTAGAAATATCTTTCAAATATTTATCGTTATTTGCATTTATTTTTGAGATTGAGACAGGAATCTGCTTTTCTCCCATAGATATAGTAAGTTTTTTCATGATTTGATTATAACAAAAATCCCGCCTGTCTGACATTAGATTGGCCAGACAAGCGGGATGGTTCATCGGGTGATGATGGCGCACAACTTGGTTGCGTTGGCTCTCAAATCACCTTCGTTGTTGATGGGTATGAGACCAAGTGACGAGTAGACATCGTTTGCCTTCGGCAAACCCTGCTATTCTTAAATCCTACTTCCTAAATCTTAAATCTATTTTGCTTTCTCCAAAGCTTCCACTTCCTCCTTAGTCAGTTCAAACTCAGATTTAAATTTCAAAACAGGTTTGGCGAAAATGCTTGTGCGTTCTCGACCGTAGAGGGTTGAGATGATAGCGCCGTCGCCGTGTTCATTCAAAAATGCGATAGCAAAGCTTTGGTTTCCTCCGGAATTTGTAAATGGATTAAATCGCACCACGCCGACACCAGTTACGCTTGTTTTCAGTCTCTTGTTCAAGTCTTTCAAAATCTGATCTGTCTTTTCCTGTCTGTCATTCATCCTCTTGATTTCGTTTATAATACCTAGTAGGGTATCTTCCAGGCTTTTGGCATTTTTGCCCTGAAGGAGCGCCGTAACTCTTTTGTCCAATTTCATAATCACCAAAACAAGGGCGATTACGATAATCATAAAAAAGCCAACGAGATAAATTAAATAGTCTTCCATCCAGATAGTGTAACAAATTTATAAAAATACTCCATCCAGAAAGTCAAAAAGCGCTATCTGGATTCCATGGGAAAGATTATATAATAGTCAAAAGACCTTGCAAAATGTTTAACTTTTTCAAAAAAACAAAAAAGAATATTTATCTGGATTATGCATCAGCCACTCCCGTCCGCAAGGAAGTCGCCAAAGAGATGGCGAAGCTTTTTGATGTTTTTGGAAATCCCGGCTCGCTTCATAAAGACGGGCTTTTGGCGAAAGCGGCTTTGAAAGAGGCAAGAGAAAAAATCGCGCGCGCTATGTCAGCGCATTCTGATGAAATAATTTTCACAAGCACTGCTACAGAAAGCGATAATCTAGCTATTCGCGGAACGGTGATGGCTTTTCGCGCAAAATTCCCGGAAACAAAACCGCGCATAATAACTTCAAAAGCTGAACACGCCGGAGTTTTGGAAGTTTGCAAAGCGCTTGAAGCGGAAGGTTTGGCGGAAGTTTCGTATATCGGCATTTCGGAAGAAGGTTTTTTAAATATGAAAGAATTCAAAGGCGCGCTTCAAGAAAACACAGTTCTTGTTTCTTTTGGTCACGCCAGCAGCGAAATTGGCGTTATTCAAAACATCAGCGAAATCGCAAAAACAATTCGTCATTTTAAAAAGCACAAAAAAGGCGACGCGAAATCTGTCTATCCGCTTTTGCACACAGACGCGTCGCAAACTTTTGCGTATTCTGAAATAAAAATGAATTCTTTTCCGGTTGATTTGATGACTTTTAATTCTTCAAAAATTTATGGACCAAAAGGCGTCGCGCTTTTGTTCGTTCGCCGAAGGACTCCGATAGAGAAAATAATTTTTGGCGGGTCGCAGGAATTTGGTCTGCGTCCGGGGACAGAAGACGTGGTGTCTATTTCTGGATTTGCAAAAGCGACAGAGCTTGTGGTGAAAGAAAGGGAAGAAGAATCCGCGCGACTTGCTGGCCTGCAAAAATATTTTTTTGAAAAAGCGGAAGAAGTTTTCGGCGAGCGAGTTCGTGTAAATGGTGATAAGGAAGCGCGAGTGCCGAACAATATAAACATCACGATTAAAAATTTTGAAAGCGAACTTTTGGTTTTGGAATTGGATGCAAAGGGAATCAGCGTATCTTCAAAAAGCGCTTGTAATGAATCGGCAGGAGACGAAGAATCTGTAATTTCAGAACTCTACCCAAACGAAGACGCCCGAATCGGTGGACTTCGCATATCTTTGGGGAAATACACTTCAAAGAGTGATTTGGATTATCTCCTAAACTCCCTCCAAGAAATTTTGGGGAAGTATAAAGATTTTCCAAGGCAGACTATTTAATATATAATTAGGACATATGGAAAAAGCACCAAATATTAAAAAACCTTCTTTTGAGGAGTTAACAAAAAAATTGGAGGAATTACAAGCTGAAAAAGATAATTTGTTGGAGCCAGAAGAAAAACTTTTTATTAAAAAAAGATTTAGTAACCTTACCCAAGAAGAAAAAGACAAACTGGAAGAGGAAATATCAAACCACAGAGAAAGTATTTATGATCATTTATCAAAAATAAATGATGAAGTGGTTGTGGTTAGAAAAGAATTGATGTTCCTTAAATGGAGGGATTTGGTTGAAGATTATAGAAAAATTTCATCACACAGAGATGAGTTATATAAGATATTAAATGATTTACCCGAAAGTGATTCTCAAATCTCTGATATTGAAGATCAAATAGAAGAAGTGGAAAGACAGCTTGTTGAAAACATAAAACAGTTAAATTCTGAGGGTATAAGTGAAGAAGAAGCAAAGACTCGCGATTTCTAATTGTAAAACGAAAAGACCCACCGAGATGGGTCTCTCGTGTGGGTCGTGAAGACCTAAGTCTTTTTCTTAAGCTCTCCCACTGCCCAATGAGTCACCGTGATCATCATGGCAAAGAGAGAGTAAAACCCACATGTGATGCTCAGGCCAAGATAGAGGTGAACACCGCTAATCGCGTACTCCACCCCAAAGAAGGATCAAGCCAATGCCGTAAGGAAAACTGCTATGAAGCCAAACATGAGGGTTTTGGTTTTGGTTGATTGTAAACTGTTCTCGGCCTGTATTGTAGCATATACAAAAAATTTGTCAAGTATATTTTTTCTCTTATTTTAAACCCACAAAACACCTTTCAAAAGGCTCGCCGGAAGCCTCTGTTTACAAAGAGGCTGAGGCGGAAGAAAATTTGGCTTATGAATGCCAAATTATTCTGGTCTTTTGAAGGGTGTTTTAAAATCTCTTCTTTTGACTCAAAACCCAAAACATTGTATTATCTAAGCATAATCCTAATAATTCCCAAATTTCCATATGCAACAACCACCATTTCATAATTTTACAACCAAAGCCAAAGAGGCAATTCGCCGAGCGCATGAGCTTGCTGTTGAACGCGGGCAAAATCATGTTAATTCATCGCACCTTTTCGCGGCGCTTTTACTTCACGAAGAATCCATGGTTTCTTCTATTTTGGAAAAGCTTGGTGTGGATACGATTTTGCTTAGCAGTCACATCATGGAAAGCATTGATCCCGCAGAGTTTTCATCTACCGTTTCGCCGTCGTTTCAGCTTTACTTAACTCCGGACTTGGCGCAGGTTATAGACAACTCCAGTAAAATTGCCAAACATCTAAAAGATGAGTTTATTTCAACAGAACACCTTTTCATCGCTATTTTGGATGTTCAAGGAGAGTTAAAAAATATATTGGATCAATTCAAGGTTGAAAAGAAAGATGTTATGAAAGCCTTGGAAGAACTTAGAAAAGAAAATGGTAAATCAGCTCCGGCGAAGTCCCCCTATCGTCTTCTTTCAAAATACACGAGAAATCTGACAGCCTTGGCGCGCGAGGACAAGCTTGACCCCGTGATTGGTCGCGATACGGAAATTATGCGCATCATGCAAATTCTTTCTCGTCGGACAAAAAACAATCCCATACTAATCGGCGAGCCGGGCGTCGGAAAGACAGCCGTGGTGGAAGGTTTGGCGACCCGTATTGCCAAAGGCGATGTCTCTGATTCTTTGAAAAATAAAGACCTCGTTTCGCTTGATTTGGGTTCTCTTATCGCCGGCACAAAATATCGTGGCGAATTTGAAGAGCGACTAAAGGGCATCATGAAAGAAATTGAAAAGTCAGACGGCAAGGTAATTCTTTTCATTGACGAGATTCACATGATCGTTGGCGCGGGAAGTTCAGATGGAACGATGGACGCAGCGCAACTTTTGAAACCGGCTCTGGCTCGTGGCGAACTTCGCGCTATCGGCGCCACAACAACAAAAGAATATCAAAAGCATATTGAGAAAGACGCGGCGTTGGCGAGGCGTTTTCAGCCGGTTTATGTGGAAGAGCCAAGTCGTGATGACACTGTGGCAATTCTTCGCGGACTTAAAGAAAAATACGAACTATATCACGGTGTGCGAATCACCGACGATGCGATTTTGACCGCGGTTGATTTGAGTACCAGATATTTAACAAGTAGATTTTTGCCGGACAAAGCGGTTGATTTGATTGACGAAGCTTCTTCAGCGCTTCGCATGGAGCTTGAAAACAAGCCGGAAGTTTTGGAGGATGCTCACAGAAAAATAATGCGTCTTGAAATTGAAAAAGAAGCCCTCTCAAAAGATTTGGAAAACAAAACGTCTTCTTCAGAAAATGCCAAAAGTCGCATGAAAGAAATCGCGGCGGAAATTTCTGAACTTCGCGAAAAGACAAAAGAGCTTGAGCAAAGATGGAAAAATGAAAAAGAAACT
>CAZKOZ010000042.1:0-5236 GCA_964554525.1 uncultured Candidatus Saccharibacteria bacterium
TTCCTAATGATATATTTAGAGAGTTAAGTGTTTCCAAGGTGTAGGAAAGGATTAGTAATAAAATCCCGCAAAATGCGGGATTTTATTATTTACTTAAGTCCAGCCCAAGTTTGTTTGCCAACAATACCGTCAACCATAAAGTTCATTGATTTTTGGAAAGATGAGACTGCGGATTTTGTCATCACCCCAAAAATTCCATCAACAATACCTGGAGAATACCTTTTATCTAACAATCTTTCTTGCAGATATTTCACACATTCGCCTCTATCACCTTGTCTTAGAACAAATGACATACAGTCGCTCGAAGGAGTTGGTAAAGGAGTAGGCGATGTCGGCAAATTAAATCCCAATATGCTTAACAACAAGAGAAACTGCTCATCAGAAACAAAATTACCACCCTTTTCTTCTTCTAAGACAACGGGAGGTGGAGGTGAAATAGCTCCTCCACCACCACCAACACTTCCACCACCTGAAGAACCTGTTATTTTTTCAAAAATCGCGGATACATTAACATCTGAAAAAACATTTATGTCTTGCCTTGGATTGTCTTTCCTTTCGTCAGACCATTTTACAAATCTATATCCACTATCAGCAACAGCAGTTACCGTTGAACCGTTCTCACCCTCTAAAATCTCTTGTGAAGAATCTCCGCCAACAGATCCGCCTTGGGTGGAAATATAGTTAAGACTATACGTTGAAAGAGGTATAGAGAAACGAGCCATATAACCAACATTTTTTCCCTCATAGTTGTTGAAATAGCCTATACCTAAAATTTTATTATCGTAGATGATAGAGCCAAGTGAAGCACTACCGCCTTGCTCTCCAAAATCAAACAACCTAAGCTCCCCCATTTCAAATGTTTCGTCTATTGTCCCGTCAGAGTTCAGTCTGATAAAGCTATTAACAGCGCCGTGACCTTCATGCTCTACCACAGTCAGAAGAATAATTTTGCCGCTATCTTGAACATAAAAATTCCTTAGATCACCATGAAATCGATGGTTCTCTGTATTAAAGCTTTTGTCTAAACTTCCATCAGGAAAAAGTCGAATAATGCTACCAACCTGGTCTCTACCATATTCATTAATTTGCCCAAATATCAAAAAATTTCCATCTGACAGAGATTTTATTTTATACGGTTCACCACTATAAACTCCCAAGCCGGGATCAAATGTTGCGTCAAGACTTCCGTCTGGGTTTAGTCTTGCTATTTTGTTATAGGGGATATTGGAAACCCGATCAAATACCCCCACAACAATAATTTTACCGTCAGATAGTACCTGATAAGAAAGAACAGCATTATTAACATCAGCATTGAAAGTCTCATCAACAGTCCAATCGGGATTAAGTCTCGCGATACGCCCAACACTAATGCCACCATATTCATAGAGATCCCCCGCAATCATAATTTTGCCATCAGGTAAGAATAAAAATTCGTTTATAAAACCATTTAAAGAGTTATCATTATCAAAACTATTATCCAGGCTTCCGTCGGGGTTTATACGGACAATATTTCCAACAAGGGTTCCATTATACTCACTAAAACGTCCAACAACGATTATCTTACCATTAGGATCAATTTCTACTTTATAGGGTGGTTCGTTAAAACCTGTTCCTGTCACAAAGCTTTCATCGAGACTTCCGTCTTGATTTAGACGAACAATATTTCCAACAGAAACACCCTTATAAGAATTAAAATAGCCAATCACCAAGTATTTTCCTTGCGAATCCTTTGCAACAGAAATAATTTCAGGGTGATTTGAATATCTGTCAAAACCAACTTGCTTACCGAAAAGTTTTTGTATTTGTCCGTTTTGATCTATAGTAACAACATATTTTATTGGTGGAGTAAAATATCCGACTAGAAAGATGTCACCGCTTGGCAAAAAATTCGCAGAAATAATCGCCTCAGACAGCGCCAAATCAGCATCTGGGAAAAAACTTTCGTCAAGGCTTCCGTCGGGGTTTAGGCGAATCATGTTGCGATTCATATCTGGATAATGCAAACAGCCTGTAACAATGATTTTACCATTGTCTAAAACAACCAGAGATAATATCTGCGTGCAATAATCAAAACTAGGAGGCAAGGAAGACAGTGTATCAAAGCCTTCATCTATGGTTCCATCAGAATTTAGTCTTAATAAATTTCCTGTTAGCACGGGGTCATCGCCTTGGATAGTGTAATGCTCACTTACTTTAGAAATCAAGATTTTGCCATCGTCGTATTGATGTAGAACTCTGATATCCGAACTAGAACCGCTGTTATAGCTTTCATCAAGACTTCCATCCGAATTCAGACGAGTGAGGTGGCTGCGGGAAGAAAAAAACTTATCGTCACCTTGGACAAGGATATTACCTCCCTCTAACCCATTACAATTTTCAAAACTTTCGTCAAGACTTCCGTCCAGATCTAGGCGAAATATGCCACTACAGTTTATTGATTCTTGGTCATAGGTTTCAAAATAAGCATTTAGTAGTATTTTACCGTCCGACTGAACGTTTAAAGACTGGTGGCTTACCCCGCCACCTTCAAGTCTAAAACTAAATGTCTCATCAAGAGTTAGATCAGAATTTAATCTTGCAATACCGCGAAGATCTGAGTAAGAATCCTGATTATTAAAGTACGAATTAAAGTCACCCGCAACAATAAATTTATCACCGTAAGATACTATCCTGTAAACAGGAGAATCAAAACCGGGCATTAGAGATAAAAAATCTTCATCAAGGCTCCCGTCTTGATTTAGTCTTGCTATCCGGTTTAAGTCTCGACCATCATATGCGGTGAACTCACCACCCACCAATAAATCACCATCAACTAGCGGAATAACGGAATATACATTCTGATTAAATCCTGATTGAAAATAGCTTACGCCTGTGTCAAATGTTTCGTCTAAAACAATATTTGCGCTATCTGCCAATAGCGGGGTGAAAGTAATTCCAAGGATTAATAATAAAGAAAAGAAATATTTAATTTTTTTAAAATTCGCAATCATATAGATAATATAGTAATACATATACACCCAATTGTCTAAAACAAATGTGTATTAAGCTTCTTAATAAGGTATAATCGCAAGATATGACTTTCATAGAGACTATCATTTTAAGCATCGTTGAAGGTTTTACCGAGTTTTTGCCTGTTTCTTCAACAGCGCATCTTCTTTTAACCGGTGAGATTTTAAAAATCGAACAAACAGCCTTTTTTAAAACATTCGTCATCGCAATCCAGCTGGGGGCCATGCTCGCTGTCATTGTTTTGTATTGGCGGCGAGTTTTAAAAAATCTAAACCTGACAAAAAAGATTCTTGTCGCTTTTGTTCCCACAGCGATAATAGGATTTCTGCTCTATAATATTATCAAAAACTTCCTCTTTGATGATTTTAAAATAATCGCCTATGCTCTTATTCTCGGAGGGATAATTATTCTTGTTTTTGAAAAATTCCAAAAGAAGAAAGAATCTCCAAAAGAAGATCAAAAACTTGAAGATATTTCTTATAAAAAAAGTTTTTTGATCGGATTCGTGCAAGCTTTGGCGGTTATCCCGGGAGTCTCGCGTTCAGGCGCAACAATCATCGGCGGAATGCTGGCGGGAATATCCAGAAAAAACATCGTAGAATTCTCTTTCCTTTTGGCTGTCCCAACAATATTTTCGGCGACAGGATACGATCTTTTCAAGTCGGGGATTGATTTCTCATCACAAAATATTTCCACGCTCCTTTTGGGTTTGGTGGGTTCATTTATCTTTGCCTGGCTTAGTATAAAATTCTTCATTCGTTTTGTGCAAAATCATTCTTTTGCGGTTTTCGGCCTTTACCGCATATTGCTTGGAATTTTAATAATCCTGTTTATCGCTTAAATAAACCAAGAGGTATTTGACTTTGTTTTTCATCCATGCTTTAATTGCGCTATCAAATCATAACTGTAAGAGAAACGAAGTCGGGTTTACAAATACAGTATCGATTTGAGATTTTAAAAGTAGTTTCTCTTATAGAAAATGCAAACAGGAACAATAGCTAGAGTAACTGATAAAGGTTTTGGTTTTATCAAGCCTGATCAGGGTGGAGACAAAGATTTGTTCTTCCACGCAACAAGCCTTGTTGACGTGGAGTTCAATAGCCTAAGAGAAGGAGACAAAGTTCAATTTGAAATGGAACAAGGTCCAAAAGGTCCTAACGCCGTTAAAGTGAGCAGAATATAATCCTTCAAAACACAGAGGGCGCGCCGTAAGGCGCGCCCTTTGTGTTCCCAAAATCCTACAAAAGTATTTCCTTAACGGGCACCTCTTCATCTGGTATCGGCACAATTCTCATCCTCACTCTGCCAAGCCTCTGCCCTCTTTCTGTTTCTATATGCACACGCCAAAGACCGTGATGCAAACCTGTCTTGAAAGAATATCCGCGGAAGCCAGCTTCCCTGCCACCTGAAATTGAAATCTCGATTCTGCTGGAGTCAACCCATTCACGCCTAATGTCATCAAAATATTGCCACTGATGATATATTTTTGTATTCAAATTTGTCGGAGCAAAAACCGAACTAAAAACATAGATAGACCTTCCTTGATCCCAATGCAAAACTCTGCTTTCTCGCTGAAATATATTCCACCAAGGACTTGGTTCGTACACTCCAACATAGTTTGAATTAGAAACACGATAAACGCTGTGATAAGGAGCGGCGGATTTTAGCGACAGAGGTATTGGAGGAATAATGTTCGCAAAATACAAAAAATTAAAAATGAAAAAGATGGCAAAAACTCCAAAAACCATTCTCTTTAAATATTCCGCCATTCTCTTTCGATCAATCAAGTGCAAAATAGCAAAAAATCCTGAAATAAACACAAGACTGAGCATTCCGCTAATAATAAACAAATCCGGACCCATATCTCTTTTTAAAACAGGCACTATAATCGCGATGTAGGCAAAAATGGTAAGAAAATAAAAATTTATTTGAAGGAGCAAACGCTGAAAATATTTTCGCCGAAATTCTGTTCCGAGCATGAGAACAACCAACAAAAGCAAAAAAGGCCAAGACGCCCCAAGAGAAGCGCTCTTTGAATAAAAAATAATCAGCCCGCTAAAGACCGCGCCAAAAGAAAAAAGCATCAGATATTCTATTTTTTGAGCGTGGGTAAAGATCCCAAGACGACGCCCCAAAACAGTATCTTTGGAAAAAAGCAAAACAATCGTCACTCCAACAATAAAGAGATGTGCCACGATGATGAGGTTGTCGAAGAGTTGGTCAACTC
>CAZKOZ010000043.1:0-1309 GCA_964554525.1 uncultured Candidatus Saccharibacteria bacterium
TTGACACCTTGCTACCTTTCCAAGGTAGTGCACTAGACCGCTATGCGACATCTCCTAATAAATCTTTGAACGCTTTTCCGCCGCCCACTGGCTGAGGCTATGCGACATCTCCGTATTTTGCTAAAATATTGGCATTACATTTAAGCAACAAACACCATGTTAAAGGAATTTAAAGAATTTGCAATAAAAGGGAATATGATTGATTTAGCCGTCGGTCTGGCTATCGGTACGGCTTTTGGGGCAGTGGTTAAATCTTTGGTGGATGATGTTATAACTCCGCTTATTACGGGAATATTTAAAATACCGGATTTTAGCAATCAATTTGTTATTCTTAAGAACCCAACAGAAAATGCCTTCGCAAGCTTATCCGCAGCAAAAGCTGCGGGTGCAACAGTTTTTGCTTATGGTAATTTTATAAATATTTTAATTGCTTTCTTTCTCATGGCGTGGGCGCTTTTCTTTGTTGTTAAGGGGATCAACAGACTAAAAAGAGCGGAAGAGAAAAAAGAGGAAGCGAAGCCAAAAGGTCCAACAGAGCTTGATGTTTTGATCGAAATCCGCGATAACTTAAAGAAATAAATCCTACTTTATACTTACTACTAACTACTTACTAAAATATGTTTGAACTACCAAAATTAAAATATGAATACAACGCCTTGGAGCCACACATTGACGCAAAGACAATGGAAATTCACTACACCAAGCATCATGCAACTTACATTGCGAAATTAAACGAAGCAGTTGCGGGAACAGAATTTGAAAATAAAACTTTAGAAGAAATTTTGGCGAGCGAAAATTTGCCGCCAGCCGTCAGAAACAATGCCGGCGGACACTGGAACCATTCTTTCTTTTGGGAGATTTTGGCGATAAATAATGGATCTGCTCCGGAAGGTGATTTGGCAGAAGCGATAAATAAATCATTTGGCAGCTTTGAAGAATTCAAAAAACAATTTGAAGAATCTGCCTTAACACTCTTTGGATCAGGTTGGGTTTGGCTTATCGTTCAAGATGGAAATTTGAAAATTATAAAAACCCCACTTCAAGATAACCCTTTGATGGGTTTTGCACCAGAAAAAGGCAAGCCAATTCTCGGTCTTGATGTCTGGGAACATGCTTACTACTTGAACTATCAAAATCGCCGCGCTGATTACATAAAAGCTTTTTGGAATGTGGTAGGTTGGGGAATGGTTTCTGAACTATATAAAAATTCTTAAAAAATTCGCAATGTGCTAAAATCCTGAAAGTTTTAAACAAAGACAAATCAGGTTGTAGTACAACGGCAGTATTTGCCCACGGGGTGGGGTGGGTA
>CAZKOZ010000043.1:1319-4822 GCA_964554525.1 uncultured Candidatus Saccharibacteria bacterium
GCTCCCGGCACCCTGACATTGTTTACATGAAAGCAAAAAAGATAGAGAAAAAATTTAATGAGTTTGGAAAGAAAAGGGTTGATAATTATTTCTGGATGAGAGATAAAAATAATCCGGATGTTTTGAAGTACATAAAACACGAAAATAAACTGACCGATGATTGGTTGTCTGACACAAAAAATTTACAAGAAAAACTTTTCAAAGAATTAAAATCCAGAAAACGCGACAAAGATGAATCCGTTCCGTATTTTTATAATGGTTATTGGTATATAAAGAAGTTTGAGAAAGGAAAAGAGTACCCAGTGCTTTTTAGAAAAAAGGGAAGCCTGAAAGCCAAAGCCGAAAAAATCATTGACCAAAACGTTCTGGCAAAAGGTAAAAAATATTACAATATTGGCGGAGCGGGTATAAGCCCGGACAACCGCTATTTTGCTTATGCTGAAGACACGAAAGCTGACAGGAAATACATTCTTAAAATAAAAGATTTAAAAACTGGCAAGAATTTAAAAGATACAATAACCGATATTTCCACTGCTTTTATTTGGGGCAATGATTCAAGATCAATTTTTTATGTAAAGGTTGATGAAATAACTCTTCGTCCATTTTTAGTTAAAAGGCATATTTTAGATCGTTCTCAAGAAAAAGACGAGACTGTTTTTGAAGAAAGGAACGAAATATATTATGTCAGTCTCGAAAAAACTCGTTCCCAAAAATTTATATTGATTGACATTGGTTGTCACGATCATGAGTTTCAATACTACTTTAATGCTGATGGTGAAATTTACGAACCAAAACTTTTTGCCAAACCAAAGTCCGGAATAATCTATGACATTGATCACGGAAATGGTTTTTGGTGTGTGAGGACAAATTTAAAAGCTCTGGATTTTGAAATTTATCGCGCGCCGGAAAATAAAATAGATCAGAAATATTGGAAAATTTTTATTCCCGCAAAAGATGGGGTGCAAAATAGCAATTTTCTCTTGTTTAAAAACCATTTTGCTTACGAACAAATTATTACCGGGATTCCGTATTTTAAGGTGTTAAATTTAGTTACCGGGAAAACAAAGAGTATAAAATTTAAGGAAAAACTTTACGGTGGCGATTTTCTGTTTAATCCTGAATATGACTCATCAAAACTTCGCTTGTCCTTTGAAACGATGAAAGATCCGGAGATTGAATATGAATACAATATGAATTCCGGCAAGATGAAAGTTTTGAAGGTTCACAAACCAAAAGGCAAACATAATCCCGAAGATTATGTGGTTGAAAGAAAATGGGTGAAATCTCATGATGGTGTAAAAGTTCCAATTTCTCTTTTTTACAAAAAGGGTATTAAAAAAGATGGAGGTAACCCGTGCTTGCTTTATGGATACGGCTCTTATGGGTATTCCACCTCGCAATCTTTTAACGACAATGTTTTAGCTTTGGTAAATCGCGGCTTTATTTTTGCAGTAGCGCATATTCGTGGCGGGCAAGAAATGGGTAGGGCTTGGTATTTGGACGGCAAACTTTTGAAAAAGAAAAACACTTTTTATGATTTTGTTGCTGCGGGGGAATATCTTGTAAAACAAAAACACACAAGCAGAGAAAAACTTTTTGCCATGGGCGGTTCGGCGGGTGGTTTGCTTATGGGCGCTGTGGCTAATATGAGACCGAATCTTTGGGGTGGAATGGTCTTTTATGTGCCGTTTGTGGATGTGATAAACACAATGCTTGATGCTTCAATTCCACTTACCACCGGAGAATATGTTGAATGGGGAAATCCAAATCAGAAAAAATATCTTAATTATATGAAGTCTTATGCACCCTATGAAAATATCGAAAGGAAAGATTATCCGGCAATTTTAATCGAGTCTGGATTTAATGACACGCAGGTCCATTATTGGGAACCTCTCAAATATTTGGCAAAAATGAAAGAGTATAAGACTGACCAGAATCCGATTCTTTTGAAAATGGATTTAGACACAGGACACGGCGGCAAATCCGGCAGATTTTCATACTTGCGCGATACTGCCAGAGTCTACGCTTTTCTCTTGAAACTATCGGGTATAAAAAACTAAGCCCCCCAATCATTCAAAGATTTGAGAGGCCGTGTTTATGTATTCGCTGGACAAGCCAAGTATCTCCGCCTTATCCTTGAGTTCTTCCATGTTCTCAAAAATGGCAAGTTCTGACCCCTTGTTAATTCTCATTCCAATCTTACCACTTAAGAACTTGAAAAACTCAAACACTGTTTTCTTTCCATCCTCGTCATAGTGATTGATGGAAAAGTTGCTTATGACGCCCAGGTATTCCATCTTTGTGCTGTTTTGTTGATTATAACCCAGTTTTTCGTGTGTGTTATAATCAAGTCATGAAAAGAGACGAAAGCGCTTTTTTAGAGGCGTATAAAAGGCTAAACAAGGCTCAGAAAGAGGCTGTGGATACTATCGAAGGTCCGGTTATGGTTGTGGCGGGCCCTGGAACAGGGAAGACGCAAATTCTTTCGCTTCGCATTGCCAACATTTTGCAAAAAACCGACACCGCGCCGGAAAATATTTTAGCGCTTACTTTTACCGAGTCGGGCGTTGCCAACATGAGAAAAAGACTTTCTGAAATGGTTGGCTCGGTGGCGTATTCTGTCGTGATTAAAACTTTCCACGGTTTTGCCAATGATGTGATTAAGGATAATCCGGAAAACTTCCCGCGAATAATCGGGGCGAAAAATATCACAGAAGTTGCGCAGATTTCAATTATTGAAGAAATTATTTTAGAGTCAAAACTTGCTCTCTTGAAACCTTTCGGTGACACTCTTTACTATACGAAAGCGATAAATTCGGCGATTAGCGAGCTAAAGCGTGAAGGTATAACACCTGCAGAATTTGAAGAAATTATAGTCGCGGCGAGACGCGATTTTGAAAATATTTCTGATCTTTATCACGAAAAAGGCGCTCATAAAGGCAAGATGAAAGGCGCTTACAAAGATTTGGAAAAGCAGATCAATAAAAATGCCGAGCTTCTTTTGGTTTACAAAGCCTACGAAGAAAAACTTGTTTCGCGTCGGCAATACGATTACAACGACATGATTATGGAAGTCTTGAAAACACTTCGCCAAGATTCTGATTTACTTTTGCGTTTGCAAGAAAATCATCAGTATATTTTAGTTGACGAACATCAGGACACAAACAACGCGCAAAATAAAATTTTAGAGCTCTTGGCGAACTTCCATGAAAACCCAAATCTTTTTGTCGTGGGAGACGAAAAACAATCAATCTTCAAATTCCAGGGCGCGTCGCTTGAAAACTTTTTCTATTTTAAAAATCTTTATCCTTCTGCCAAGCTTGTAACTTTAGAAGAAAATTATCGCTCAACGCAGAAAATTCTGGATTCGGCGCATAGCTTGATCGCCGGTGAGAAAAAATTAAAATCAAATCGCGCCGACACCGAAAAGAATATTCACTTTTATACTCTATCAAACGATGACGAAGAAAATTGTTTTGCCTCAGAAAGTATCGGACAAAAGA
>CAZKOZ010000044.1:0-4670 GCA_964554525.1 uncultured Candidatus Saccharibacteria bacterium
TTGGGGCTTTGGGTGTTACTCCGGCTCACTCGGTTACAGATTGGGAAATAGCCGAGCGACACAATCTTCCAATCAAACAAATAATAAACGAACACGGAAAAATGATGGTTGGAATGGAAGGCGTAATAAATACAAAAACAACACAAGCTCGCGAAGCCGTTGTTTCTTGGCTGCGCGAACAAAACCTTTTACTGGACGAAAAAGAAATAGACCAAAGCGTGGCAACAGCGGAAAGAACCGGCGGAATAATAGAACCTCTTCCTAAAATGCAATGGTGGATTGATGTAAATAAACCAGCCCGCGATGGAAAAAGTTTGAAAGAATTGATGATTGAAGCGGTAAGAAACAAGGAGATTGATATTTTGCCGGAGAGGTTTGAAAAAACATACTTTCACTGGATAGAAAATCTTAGGGATTGGAATATCTCAAGACAAATTTGGTACGGTCACCGAATTCCTGTTTGGTATCGGCCCAAGGCCGATCAGCCTGGGGCTGATCTAGAAATAAAAGTTTCCTTAACTTCCCCAGGTGAAGATTGGACTCAAGATGAAGACACTCTTGATACATGGTTCTCTTCCGGACTTTGGACTTTTTCAACATTACTTGATCCTGAAAAACAAAATGAAGATTTAGCTACTTGGCTTAAAAATTCCAAGGATGGAACTTATCACCCAACGACACTACTTGAAACAGGTCACGATATTATATTTTTCTGGGTAGCCAGAATGGTTTTAATGACCACATATTTAATTGGCGAAGTTCCTTTTAAAACTGTTTATCTTCATGGACTTGTTCGAGACAAACAAGGGCGTAAAATGTCGAAATCTTTAGGCAACATTGTAGACCCTCTTGATCTAATAAAAGTATATGGAACTGACGCGCTTCGAATGGCGATGATTGTTGGCATCGGACCAGGGGCGGACAATAATTTAAGCGATGATAAGGTAAAAGCCTACTCAAAATTCGCCAATAAAATCTGGAATGCGACGCGTTTTGTTTTGGAAAACACCGCTGACTTTGATGATTCAAAAAAACCGGAAATTTTACCTGCTCACCAGGCATATTTGGATGAATGGAATACACTTCACGCAGAAATCACAAAAGAAATGGAAGAATATAAATTATATTTGGTTGGAGAAAAGCTGTATCACTTTTTCTGGCATCGCTTTGCCGATGTGATCATCGAAGAATGTAAACCATCTCGTGACAGCGGCGAAAGCATGTCTGATTCGGCAAAATACACACTTCTAACCCTCCTTAAATCACAACTTAAAGCTTTGCACCCTTTTATGCCTTTTATTACCGAAGAAATTTGGGGACTTATCCACGGTGAAAATCCGAGAAAATTGCTTATAATTGAAGAGTGGAGGGCGTAGAACTAAAGACAATTATCTTTGCTTTGATAGGGGGTATAATCCCTGCTCTTTTGTGGCTTTGGTTTTGGCTTCGTGAAGATGATAAAAACCCGGAACCAAGACTACTGCTACTTTTGACTTTTCTGATTGGAATGATCAGCGTTTTGATAGTTTTGCCACTCCAAAAATTTTTCAATATATTTTCCATACCCGAAAACATGCTTGTGATAATATGGGCATCTATTGAAGAATTGGTAAAGCTTCTTGTTGTGTGGGTTATAGCGTTAAGCTCAAAAGAAGCCGATGAGCCGATTGACTACGCTATATACATGATAATCGGAGCTTTGGGGTTTGCGGCAATGGAAAATGCTCTTTTCTTGATAGATCCGATAAATCTCGGAGAATCAACCGTGGCACTCATTACAGGAAACCTCAGATTCCTGGGCGCGATGCTGCTACACGTCGTTTCTTCTGCCGCTATTGGTATTATGATTGGATTATCTCTTCATCATGGATATTTTGCCAGAAAATTTTATCCGATTTTGGGACTTGGCGCAGCGGTAACCTTGCACAGCATCTTTAATTTTCTTATAATTAACAGCAACGGTAGTTTACTTAATGTCTTCAGCCTACTTTGGGTTGTAACAATCATTGTCTTGATGATGTTCGAACAACTTCGAAGAATATCGTAAGAAAAAATTTTATAAATTAAGTTTTAAATACATGTTTAAAAAAAGATCTTTTTTCGAGAGGTTAACAGGCGGACTAAGTCTTCGTGATTACGAAGATGATTCTTTTGATGAGAACGATGATTTTGAAGTGGAAGATGAATTAAAGAAAAAAGGATCGAAAAAAATCCCAGTGGTGAATGAAAAAGAATGGATGGAAGAAACCACAGAAGAAGAACAAGTTGGCGAACTCTCTGTCGATGTTTATCAAAATTCAAGCGACATTGTTGTTCAAGCGATGGTTGCCGGTGTTAGACCTGAAGATTTGAATGTTGATATAACTCGCGATACGGTTACAATCTCCGGCAGTCGCAAAGAAGCAAGAACAATAAAAGAAGAAGATTACTTTACACAAGAACTATATTGGGGCGCCTTCTCTCGAGTAATAGCTCTTCCGGAAGAAATTGATCCAGATGAAGCTGAAGCAACCGAAAAACACGGTCTACTTATACTCAAACTCCCTAAAATAGACAAAAACCGCCAAACAAAGCTAAAGATTAAGTCTATATAAAATAAAAAGCCACACCTCAAGGTGTGGCTTTTGTGTTGATGCTAATTGAATCTTAAATAATCAATCCCTAATTATTATAGTTGTTTTTCCATAACAATAAGAGTATATCGGGGGCGCTCTTTTGTTCCAACCTTTTGATAGCCAAGTTTTTTATAGTATTCTGGTAAACCCTTCTCTTGCATAGCAGTTAACTGCATAATACTAAAACCTTCTACTTTTGCATAACTTTCAGCAGTTTTAACCAACTCAGCCCCGACACCTCTTTTTCTAAACCCAGGATCCACAGTCATCTGACTTAAATAAGCAATACCGTCATGATCTTCGTATTGCACTGTGCCAATAATTTTATTTTCTTCACAAATTGCAAACAAGCGAATCTTTCCAGACATAACATCTCCCATGTAAGTATCAGAAAAATAAGGATCAGATGTGGGTCCACCATCCTTATAAGAAACTTGGTACCCAGAGTTTATTAGTTTTATGATTTCAGTTATTTGATCTTGTGTGAATTCTGTTGTAGTTATTATGTTTTTCATGTTTATATTCTACACCTTTTCTTTTTACTAAAACAGCAAGACCGCAAGACATTGTCTTGCGGTCTTGCTGTTTTGTGTGCTCAGAGGCGGGCTCGAACCGCCGACCCTTCCCTCTTCAGGGGAATGCTCTACCAACTGAGCTATCTGAGCGTGTGTATCAACCAAGAGATTTTAAACGAAAATGACTAAATAATCAACCTCGCCAATCTACAATCTAAAAGCATTGCTAACTTCTTGAAATTTGTGAAATTGCTCAGAAAAACCGGAGTAGGCGTTTATAAGGTTGTCTATGAAAGGAGCAATAAGGTAGTAAGCACCCAACAATAAACCTATGGTAAAAACTGTTTTTAAAATAGAGAAAAGGCGCGCCCGCTTATGAGCTTTTGTCAGCTCTTTGAGCATTTTATTATTTTCTCGAGAGATCTTTAACAGTTCTCTCACCGCTCTTTCTGTTTCTTGATCCATCTTTAATGATTTTAATTATATGCAAATATACTATCACAAAGATAAAAACATAAACTCAGTAATGGGGAAAACTACTTCTACAAAAGACATGGCGTGTTACAATTTCACTGATGATTATAAATCAATTTAATATGGCGTCCGTCGCCAAATAATATGAAAATAACAAAAGGTAATGTAAAAAAGCATGCCAGAAAACTTCGCAATGCCACAGAAGAGGAGCTTAAAGAATTACAAGAGGGCTACAAGAGTCTTTTAGAAAAAGCTAATGGCGCCGACTCCTCCATATTACTAATTATGGCAATTGTTGGCATCGCCATAATCCTACTTTTCAAACAAGGCATATTTGACGCTATCGGAGTTATAATACTCGTCTACTCGCTATATCTTTTTGTTCAAAAAGAAGCTCACGAAGAGGGATACTATGAAGGATATTACGACCTTATGACAAAAGGCGGCAAACCAAATGGCGCAGAAAACAATAAAGGTGAAGACAAAAAGGATGGAGGTGATAAAAAATAATAAAATATAAATATGTCAACAAAAAAGAAAGATAGAAGAATTCTTTTCTGGGCATTAGCCTTGCTTTTAATTGCAGTAGTTTTGATGGTATTGTCGGTAATTAAAAATCCGGATAGTCGATGGAAATTTGGAAGAGCTAACCTGGCCGGAGATGAACTATTGCTAAATAGCAAATGGGTGTGGCAAGAAACAGGATTCCCGAACGGTTCACGAATTGAAGGGCCTGGCGGAGACCTTTTTGTGCTGTTTTTTGACGATAATGGTCGTCTAACAAGCACAACCGACTGTAATAGCTTGTTTGCCAATTTCTCAACATACGGAGAAATACTAAATATTGGCGAAATAGCTTCAACAAAAATATATTGTGGACCGGCAACTCTTGAAGGAGAATATTTAAGCGAGCTTTCTCGAGCGAAATCTTTTGAAATTTTCGGGAGAGAATTAAAAATCCATCTCAATGATTCCACCGGAACAATGAAATTCAATAAAATAGACTAAGCTTTGTGTCCCCGGCAGGAATCGAACCTACAACTATTCCTTAGGACGGAACTGTTAT
>CAZKOZ010000045.1:0-4543 GCA_964554525.1 uncultured Candidatus Saccharibacteria bacterium
TACGCAGTGTTTGTGTTAATGGCTTGGCAATTACTCTGCCCCGGTTGTCCACCGCCAGCATTTGTTGTTGGCACACTTGGTGTCTGAGAAGCTTGATCTTGCCCCGAAGAAGTAGGTGTTTCCGGGTTTTGTGTTACCGGTGGTTGAGGAGTTGTTTGGATTGGTGTTGCTGACGGCTGTGACGTCACCGGAGTTGTTTGCGGAGGAATAAAATTGTTGGTGTCTTCATAATTACCCCAATCATCATAAACAAAATCTTCGTTACTGTTGTCGACCCTATTGGTAAGCATGTATCCCAATATACCGATACCAACTATAAGAAGCAGAACTAAATATATGTTTTTCATCTTATTTTTAATTATAATTTATTAAACTTGTAATCAACGACACTAAAAGTTTAGCACACATCGGGGGGCAATCTTGTTAAATATGAATTGGTATCAAAACAAAACCCCGCAAGGGGTTTTGTTTTGATAAATTATTTTATTTTTTAGCTAAATCTCCTCCTGTTTATTATCACCAATATCACGAAGACAAATGCTGTGAGCGACATAACAGGAATATCTATATAGTTAAAGATTTTGAACAAATCTTGCAAGCATGATGGACCAGAGGCAGAGCAATTGAAAATCTCGCTTTTTGCAAATCTTGTCGTTACATGGAAAACCGCTACCATAAACCCAAGCGTTGCCAAAACTGATATATAGCTCCAAACTTCTTTGCTTTGCTTTTTGATTATGGCTGTTAAACCAATTATTCCGATCGGATACATTGCCACTCTTTGATACCAGCACAGAAGGCAAGGTCTATAACCAATAATTTCTGAATACCACAAGCTTGCAAGCATCGCGCCACCAGCAATGAGAGTAACCAAGGCAAGAGATTTGTCAGCAAACCATTTTGCCACCTTGCCCTTGTCTTTGGTCAAAATCATGATCAAAAGCAAGATAGAAATAATCTGCAGGACAACAGTCGCAATACTTAAAACAAAATTTGTTGTATTTGCCAGTTCCATAATTATTCAGTTTCTGTTACGGCTTCTGATGTTTGACCAATATCTTCCAACGCTTCAGATGTTTCATTTGATCCCGAAAGAGTTGCTTCGCATCCTGTTGCCATGGCAAGAGTTTCAAGTGATTGGACTCCAGACAATCTTGTTCCATCTGCGAGAACCCATGTTGGATAGCTTTCAATTCCCATTTCTGTACAAACAGCTGTTTGACCCTGCCCATCAGGAGTGGAACATTCAGAATAAGGGAGAAGCCCGGCTGATTTTCCAAAAGTTTGTTTTTGGCTGTTACAGTGAGGACACCAGAAGGCCCCGTAAAATGTTGCTCCGCTTTCTGCGATACATGATGCCAGAGCATCGTGTTCACCCGGGCGATTTGCCGCTTTGTTGCTCGCTGATTGCAAGATGATAAGTCCAACGATAATCGCTAGACCTATAATTGATATTGAAATTATTGTTTGTTTGTTCATTTTTAAGTTCAAAGACTAATGTTAATATGACCGCATTTTATGATTTTTGGAGGTGTTTTGCAAGGAACTTTACTCACTTTTTTCTAGTATTGACAAAGTAATGACAATGTATATACTTTGGTTATATGAATACAACAATGCAAATTAGAATAGATAAGAGGACAAAAGACGCGGCGCAAAAGGCGTTCAAGGATATGGGGATGGATCTTTCTTCGGGGGTTAAGATTTTTTTGAAGGAAGTTGCCAAGGAAAAAACATTTCCATTTATCCCAAGTGCCAAGGCTCGCAAAATCAGAAAAGAGTGGGACAAGGAAGTCGCATGGGCTTTGAAGCACGGGAAGGGGTATGCTTCCACGAAAGAGATGTTTGATGACATCGTGCGGGAAGCTAAGTTGATTTAATAATAAAACATCCCGATGATTTCTCGGGCTGTCTACGTTAGCGCAGTATGACACTCTCGGCTTCTTTCTATACTTTCTCTTGCTTCCTGAGCAAGGCAGCGTCAGCTTCATCCGCGCTCCTGTTTACAGCTTCCCTGGCTTTGAGGTCTTCCGGGGAGTTAAGGAATGTTCCATGGGTTTCGCCGACAAGTTCTCCGAGTTCATAGTGATACTCGGTGAAAGTTGTCCTGCTGTTAGTATCCTTGCCGGTTATTACCGTGCGACTCTCACGAAGTGCTACTAGCCTCTTTGTTTTCATTTTTGTACGTTTGTCCTCTCGGTAGGGATCGAACCTACGACCGTCTCCTTAAAAGGGAGCTGCTCTACCGACTGAGCTACGAGAGGATATTTGTTAAATCTTTCTGTCGTGGGCGGAAGGGGATTGTATTTCATAAATACTATAAGAAATTAACATACTTGCTCGTCTTGGTCAATTGCTTTATGATTCGTTTCATGACCCATAAAAATATTCTAATTCTTCATGATATTCGAAGCGCTGAAAATGTCGGTGCGATTTTTCGCACCGCTGACGCCGCTGGAATTTCAAAAATAATTCTTTCGGGTTACACGCCTTTACCCATAGACAGGTTTGGTCGCGAGAGAAAAGATGTGGCGAAGACGGCGCTCGGAGCCCAAAAGTCTGTTTCATGGGAGAAGAGCGAAGATGTTATTTCAACTCTCAAAGATTTGAAACACGACGACTTTCAAATTATTTCGATAGAACAATCTGAAAGATCCACCGATTACAAAAAAGTTTCCCTGAGAGACAAAAATGTTTTTGTTATTGGCAATGAAGTTTTGGGAATTGAAAAATCCATTTTAGAAATCTCTGATGTCATTGCCGAAATCCCAATGAAAGGAGAAAAGGAATCTTTAAATGTTTCCGTGGCTACAGGTGTCGCGTTGTTTCGGATGCTCGGGATTTAATAAAATCTTAATTAATTAGTTTGCGCGCTTTGTGGAATGCTTTCTGGTATTCCAATATTTCCTGGCCCTGTGATAATAGGCGATACTCCTTTTTTCTCAGCTCTTTGTGGGCCGCCGCTAAAAACCCAAACCAAAAAAAGTCCAAAGAAAGCTATCAAAAACCATTTTAAGATGTCTATCATTTTGTAAAAATTATTTTTAAATTTTTTCTAATTTCTGATGTGTGTCGCAAAAATGCGCCGAACGCCCACCAACAACTTTTCTGATTATAACACCCTTGCATTTGGCGCGCGCGCAAAGTTTGCCCCTCTTTCCGTAAACTTGATGCTTGTTTTGAAAATCTCCTTTCTCTCCAAAAATATTTCTGTAATCAGAAGTTGAATCTCCGCCAAATTTTATTCCGCGTTTCAAAAGTGGTTTCATGCATTTATACATCATGCGCATTTTTTCTTCTGGAATATTTTGCGGTTTTTCTTCTGGATGAATTCCCGCTTCCCAAAGCATTTCGTCGGAATAAATATTTCCGATTCCGGTTACAAGAGTTTGATCCATTAAAACATTTTTAATTCTTCCGGTCGGTCTTTTCAAAATTCTTTCTTTAAAAATTTTAAAAGTCATCATGGCGTCTAGTGCATCAATTCCTAAATCCCTCACATGTTTCTCGGTGAGGTCGCCGGTTTTGATGAGGGTAACTTTTCCAAATTTTCGCGCATCACAAAAAGCCAAATGCTTGCCATTTGTAAAATGAATCATGAAGTGGATGAAACGATTGTATGGGTCTTGGAGGGTTGGTTGTTTATCCGGCCACCAAGTCCAGTTGTGGTGTTCGTGCCCATCTCCATTTTTAGCGACGCGATATTTTCCAAAGAGCAGGTGTCCGGTCATTTTCATGTGAATAAGTATCGTAAGATGCTTATTCATCCCGACCTTTGCGTTGGGATTGTAAATATGAATTAAAATATTTTTTCCACGTCTTTCAGCTCCGATGATTTTTGCGCCGATAACTTTCTTTTTAAAAGAGTTCCAAAAAGCCAGATTTTTTATTTCATCTTTTCGCAAGTGGTCTTTTTTAGGCAAGTCACTCCACACATCTTTGATAGTGAAACCCTTGACCGTTTTATTTAGTCCATCGACGGTTGTTTGAACTTCTGGTAGTTCTGGCATATCTAAAAAATTATCTTCCTAAAATTTTCAACGCTTCCTTAATCCGGTCGTTTGTGTTTGTTGCCGTGTCAGGGATTTGCTTGATTGTGTTTCGCGCGTCGTTAAGCGAGTAGCCAAGCGATTGAAGCGCTTCAATCACGTCTGATTCTCCGCGCAATGTTCCCGCCTCGTCGTCGTGTCCTAAAGAGGCGAGTTTGTCGCGAAGTTCCACGACGATTTTTTCCGCGGTCTTTTTTCCGATACCGGAAACTTTTGTCAGGTATGAAGTGTCACCGGAACCGATTGCTTTTTTGATTGTTTCCATTGGCGCGATGGAGAGAATTGAAAGGGCGCTTCGCGGGCCGATACCAGAAACCCCGAGAAGTAGTTCAAAGAAATTTTTTTCATCTATTGTTTCAAATCCAAAAAGATCCATAGAATTTTCACGCACTGCCAAATAGGTCCAAAGAGATACCTCATCTCCGATGCCTCCGGAATTTGATAGCGCGCTTGTTGTGGCAAAAACAAGATAGCCGACAGAGTTGGCTTCAATC
>CAZKOZ010000046.1:0-4470 GCA_964554525.1 uncultured Candidatus Saccharibacteria bacterium
ATCTGCAAACGACGGTAACCCAAAGACTTTTGGATGTGCCAATTGAATAAAATATGAAATTAAATCCTGTGAAAAAAGAAAAAAAATCAAATCTATCTCATGGTTTTACCCTGGTTGAAACTCTGGTGGCTGTGGCTATTTTGGCTACGTCTATAACAGGATTGATCGCCGTAACGGCGCGTGGCATCAATGACGGTGTTTTTGTAAAAAACAAACTCACAGCTTCTTATTTGTCGCAGGAGGGTGTAGAACTTGTTCGAAACATGAGAGATACTTCTGCTTTGCAAGGCGATTCTTGGAGCCTGTTTTTGGCGAATCAGCAAACCGGTGTTGGACATTGTTATTCGCAGACAGGTACACGCGCTTGTTTTATTGACGGGTCTTCGGGTGAGATTTTTGCCGATGAATGTATAGAAGGCGTTTGTAATGCTCTGACATATGAAGAAAGTTCCGGAACTTACGGATACACTTCATTTACAGAATCGCCTTTTACTCGAACAATCAGAATTCGTCCGGTTAACCCCACCAGTCCACACGAGGTTGAAATCATATCTGATGTTTCTTGGAGGCAGGGAACCCGAACTCATGTGGTGTCTTACTATTACTATCTAATGGATTGGATAGGCGGCAGCGGGGGAGTTGATTTTGATGGTAACACTGCTGGTGGAGCAAATCCTGTTGAGGGTGCAGAAGTTGAGCCGGTTACACCAGGGGGAGGATTTGGAATGGGTGTCGGTCAAACACCAGTTACACCGCCTGTTCTTCCTGGGGGTCAAAATGAAGTGGAAGTTGGTCAAGTAGAATTAGAAGTTGAAACCGGCGCCGTTCCGATTTTGCCAGTCGGAGCCCAGCCGGTTACTCCTTCCGCAGAGCCTTCGACTGGCGATGGTCTGGAAACGGAAGGCGCAACAAGTGTTGAAGAATCGGGTTCTGCTATCGACATTAACATTCTAGAGCAATCCGCAATTCAATAGATATGAAAAAAGTATTAACAAATAAATCACAAGAAGGTTTTGTCGCTCTGTTCACCGTTCTTCTGACAAGCGTTCTTTTGGCGATGGCTGTCGGTATTGCTTCTATAGCTCTTAAAGAAATAGTTTTATCATCTTCAGCTTCTGATGGAAATAAGGCGTTTTATGCAGCCGATAGCGGGATTGAATGCGCGCTTTATTTTGATAGACAAAATCCTGGTTTTGGAAACTTCGGAAACGGATTGAGGTGTAATGACCATATGCCTCTTATGACAGCTCCAGCAGGTCCAGAAATATACATTTTTAAAATTCCTTTTGGTGAAAATGATGAATTGTGCGCTGATATAACTGTTGAAAGAGGTTTGACTGGATTATCTTACCAAACAAGGATTGAATCTAAGGGTAGCAATACTCCTTGTGACGATTTGAACAATCCAAAACGCGTTGAAAGATCGGTGCGCGTAACCTACTAAAACTACAAAAAATAGTGTAAAATAACGCTAACTTTTCCCGTTGGAAATTTAAAAAACCACGGAGAAGTATTGTTTTGTCTAATAAATTTAACCAAGATGACCGAAAAAGAAGCTAAAAAACGCGCAAAGATTCTCAGTGCTGAAATTAAAAAGCATGCGGAGCTTTATCATACAAAAGATTCTCCGGAAATATCTGATGAAGCTTACGACGCTTTGGTCGTGGAGCTTTTGGTTTTGGAAAATAAATTTCCTGAACTTAAAAAAAGCAGCCCCACACAAATGGTTGGTGGAAAAATATTGGAAGGTTTCCAAAAGGTTAGTCACGTTGTTCCTCAGTGGTCGTATGACAATATTTTTAATCATGAAGAACTTGTCGCATGGGAAGAAAAAATCAAGCGCTTTATCGAAAAAGCCGGAGGGTTAAAAGACGAGAAGCTTGATTACATAGTTGAACTCAAAATCGATGGACTAAAAGTCGTATTAACATATGATCAGGGGAAGTTTATACTTGGTGCGACTCGCGGCGATGGAGCTTTGGGTGAAGATATAACGGAGAATTTAAAAATGGTTAAAAATATCCCACTCCAAATTTCTGATAAAAGAAATTTTGTGACTACAGGAGAAGCTTGGATTAAAAAAAGTGATCTGGAGATTATCAATCTTGAAAGGGAAAAAGATGAGCTTCCAAAATATGCAAATCCCAGAAATCTAGCGGCAGGCACGCTTCGCCAACTGGATACCGGTATGGTTGCGAGACGCAATTTGCAGACTTTTGTTTATGATATTGAGTTTCCGGATCTTGCAAATGATCGTAAAATTAAAACTCACGCCGAAGAATTGGAGTTTTTGGTGAAAGAAAGTTTTAATGTGAACAAAACATGGAAACTTTGCAAAAATATTCTAGAAATCGAAAAATATTATCAAGACTGGATTCATCGCCGCGAGTCAGAAGAATACGGTATTGATGGAGTTGTTATAAAAATAAATTCAAAACGTATTTGCGAAACTCTTGGCTATACAGCCAAATCTCCGCGTTTTGCCGTTGCCTATAAATTCCCGGCAGAAGAGGTGACAACTATCATTCAAGATATAGTGGTGCAAATAGGCCGCACCGGCGCGCTGACACCGGTTGCGCATTTACGTCCTGTTGTGGTGGCTGGGTCAACAGTATCTCGCGCCACACTTCACAATCAAGACGAAATTGATCGTTTAGATGTTCGTGTTGGTGACACCGTCATCATAAGAAAAGCCGGCGATATTATCCCGGAAGTTTTGCATGTGCTTAAAGACTTGCGTACAGGTGGGGAAAAGAAGTTTTCGATACCCAAATATGCGGGAAAACATAATATTGTTATTGAGCGTGGAAAATCAGGAAAAGATGAGTCGGTTGCTTGGTATGTCAAAGATAAAAATCATGCCGAAGTTAAGCTCCGCGAACTTATTCATTTCGTTTCTAAAAAGGGAATGAATATTGTCGGTCTGGGTAAAAAAATAGTAGAGTTTTTAATGGAAGAGGGTTTGGTTATAAGGAGAAAAGATTTTTTTGAGCTCAAGGAAGGCGATCTTGCTGGTTTTGAAGGTTTTAAGGACAAGTCAATCAAGAACCTCTTAAACGCAATCGACAAATCAAAAAATATTTCACTTTCAAAATTTATTTATGCGCTCGGCATTCGTCATGTCGGCGAGGAAACAGCAGAAATATTAGCGGAAGAATTTGGGAGTCTAAAAAATCTGCGTACAGCGTCTTTGGAAAAGCTTGAGTCTATAGAAGGTGTTGGTTTGGTCGTGGCGGAGTCGATCATTGATTGGTTTTCAGATAAAGAAAATATTATAGAAATCGAAGAACTCTTGAAGTATTTAAAAATTCAAAAAGCAGAAGGCAAAATAAAAAGTTCTTTAACTGGCAAAACATTTGTGTTGACTGGCACACTTTTGTCTTTATCACGCGATGAAGCAAAAAAACAAATTAAATCTTTGGGAGGCAAAGTTGTTTCTTCTGTTTCTAAAAACACCGACTATATTGTTGTTGGAAGTGATCCGGGTTCGAAATTATCGGAAGCAAATAGATTGGGTGTCAAAATACTTGACGAAGAAAAGTTTAAAAAGATTTTGGTTCACTAAAAAGCTCGCTGCATTTTCAACAGTTTTTAGTTATCTTTCATCAGCCTGCTTGTGTTCATTATTGATTCTACAGCATCCTTAATTTTGTTGTAAATATCAAACTTTTCTTTTCCGTTTTCATCACCGGATTCTTGTATGGAACTATATACACTCAATATAAAAAATTCTAATTTTTGAGGGTCCCTTTTTTCTAATAGAATATACTCATCTATAAAAATTTTCTCTATATATAGGTATATTTGAGATTTTAGATCTTCTGGCAGGTTTGATTTTTCAATATCCTCTTCCCACCCTTTGGCCTTTTTGATCCAATAATCTACGAATATTTTTTCAGGATTTAAGTTTGGCGACTCCATATTACGATTTTAACATTTTTATCTATAATGAACAAAATGAGGTCCAAAAGAAGAAAAAGCGAATTTCTTCACCTTCCTTGTCAATATTTTTCATCTCCAAAGTCAGCAGATTTTTTCTTAGAAAATATTTTCTTCCAAAAATTTGGATGGTCAACGATAATTTCGCTTATAAAAGCAAACGGGATTGCCACGACAGCCGCAATGCCAAGATAGTGCCATTCAAACTTCCCGTCAGTCGCAATGGTAATCGCTATCAAATCTTCAATAATGCCAAACACCACACCGATAACAAAAAATTCAATGAGCCGAGTTTTTATTTTGAACTTCATGTGAATGATTGTAGCAGAATTTTAGGCATTGAAACAAGGTATGTGGGTCCGGATTAAGAAATTTGAGAATTGAGAGATTCAAAGAACCCCCCCTTTTCTTCACGGTACTTGTCCATGCTCTTGCCTTCAAATCTTTTCTTTAAGGCATTGAGTTCAACAACCTTCTCTGGGTGGTTTTAAGAAACTCTCTTTGACGACCACTTTGTTCCGCAAAGAGAGT
>CAZKOZ010000047.1:0-4305 GCA_964554525.1 uncultured Candidatus Saccharibacteria bacterium
CTCTCGGCGAGCGTCATGGATTTGAAATTACGAAAAAGGGAACAGATGATAAGCGACTTTATGTCGTGGCGCGAGATTTGGATAAAAATACAATCACTGTTTCGCCGGATATAAATGAAAGTACAAGCGAACAAAAAAAAGAAATAAAAATCAAAGACGCAAATTGGATACGAAAACCTGAAACAGGCAAAAAATATTTTGCTCAAATAAGATATCGCCAAAAACCCGAAGGCTGCGTCATGAACGGCGACACAATAATTTTTGACAATCCTCAAAATACCGCTGCGGAAGGGCAGTCTTTGGTCGTCTATGATGGCGATGAATGCTTAGGTGGAGGGGTTATTGACAGGCAGGTTTAATTGTGATAATGTGCGGGAGGATTGGTAGCTTTAAACAAACCTAAAACAAGCACAATGGGAAAAGTAAGTCTGACCTGGGATGAGGTGAACACCCGCGCGCTCAAAAAGCTCGCTCCGAAAGAAACTGTCACAGTCCCCGAAGTGATCGCGGACAAAGACAAGTTCTTCGCCGGCAAGCTCGGCATAAAGGTCTGGACGAGCGGTCACTTTGACAGCGTCGTGAAGAGCATTTTGCCCGGCACGATCACATGCCCCGAACACCAAATGGACACCTTTGCTCTCACAAAGAACATGTGGGATTCGGAGATCCAAAGCGAGCTCGGAACCAAGGAGTATCGTTCCGTTCAAGAAGTCGTGGCTTCCATGATTTCCCGCATCAAGATGTGGAAGGACGGGAAGACGAACCACGGACTGCTCATCAACAGCTACGCCAACATCGAGCATGCTCGCGCTGCTGATGGACGTGTTGTCGCGGTGTCCTGCTACTTCGACTCGGTCAACGGCGAGTGGAGCTTCTACTGCCGCGGGTTGGGCGGGGATGGCCTCTGGGATGGGGGCGGTCAGTTCTCCTCGCCCGTACTTGGTGCTTGACCCCGCTAGGAATTTCCTAGCGGAAGACACAAACTGAACAAAGCCCCTCTCTGCCAACGGCGGGGAGGGGCTTTCTACTTTTTCCTCAATTCTGTATAATCCTTTCTATGACAAGTAATGAAATCCGCGATAAATTCTTAAAATTTTTTGAAAATAAAGGGCATGCAATTTTACCTTCAGCTTCTTTGATCCCGCAAAATGATCCATCGGTGCTTTTTAATACCGCTGGAATGCAACCGCTTGTGCCATATTTGCTCAGTGAACCGCATCCGTCTGGAAAACGCCTCGCCAGCGCGCAAAAGTGTCTCCGAACAGGAGACATTCTAGACGTTGGCGACAATCGTCACTTAACCTTTTTTGAAATGCTTGGGAACTGGTCTTTGGGTGATTATTTTAAAGAAGAATCAATTGCTTGGAGTTATGAATTTTTAACTGACAAAAACACCGGTCTTGGGCTTGATCCAAGCAGGCTTTACATAACTTGTTTTGAAGGTGATGAAAGCGCCCCTCGTGATGAAGAGTCAAAAGAAATTTGGATGAAAGCGGGAATTCCGGAATCGCGGCTTTATTTTTTAGGTAAAGAAGATAATTGGTGGAGCCCTGGTGACAACGGCCCATGCGGACCGGACACGGAAATTTTTTATGACGTAACAGGCAATCTTGGCGAACTTTCACATGAAGAATTTTTGGTGGCGCAAAAAAACGGATCTGTGATTGAGATTTGGAATAACGTTTTTATGGAATATGAAGCGAAAGATGGAAAGGTTGCCCAAAAACTCACACAAAAAAACGTGGATACAGGAATGGGTCTGGAGCGAATCACGGCTGTTATAAATGGAAAGGAAAGTGTTTATGGTACTGATTTGTTTAATGGCGAAAAAACAAAAGAAAACAGAATCGTGGCTGACCATGTTAGAGCCGCGCTATTTTTAATATCTGATGGAGTATTACCTTCAAACACTGGGCAGGGTTATGTGCTTCGCCGACTTATTCGCCGCGCCGCCAGGCTTTCAAAAGAGCCTTTATCAAATAAAATTCCGGCAATCAAAAATATTTACGAAGGAGTTTATGATCTAGACGATAAAGGCGAAATTGAAAAAGAGGAAAATAAATTCCGCGTAACGTTGGAAAAAGGTTTAAAGGAATTTGAAGCCGGGACTGATCCATTTACACTTTTTACGACATACGGATTTCCTTTTGAATTAACACAAGAACTTGCTCGCGAGAAAGGGAAGGAAATTTCACGTGATGAATTTGATAAAAAAATGTTGGAACACCAAAAACTTTCCCAAACGGCCGGGGCGGGAATGTTCAAAGGCGGTCTCGCTAACCATAACGAAAAAACAATCAAGCTCCACACAGCGCACCATTTGCTCTTGGCGGCGCTTCAAAAAGTTTTGGGTCCTTCCGTCAAACAACGCGGTTCAAATATTACCGAAGAGCGTTTGCGAATAGATTTTGCTTTTGATCGAAAAATGACCGATGAAGAAAAAAAACAAGTAGAAGATTCGGTAAATGAGGCAATTCAAAAAAACTTGAAAGTTGTTCGTCGAGAAATGTCGCGAGAAGAAGCCGAGAATATTGGCGCCGAGATGGAGTTTGGCGCAAAATATGGCGATACTGTTTCAGTCTATTTTATAGAAGACGAAAACAGCAACGCTTTTTCAAAAGAATTTTGCGGCGGCCCGCATGTTGAAAACACTGGCGCTCTTGGCAAATTCAAAATCCAAAAAGAAGAAGCTTCTTCCACCGGAGTTCGCCGCGTCAAGGCTATTTTAGAGTAAGTTTGATTTACAGTTTTTTGATTTCTGTTTTATAATATCTTCATGAGTTTTTTCTTTTCCAAAGAAAACAAAGAAGAGATTGTCGCGCTTTTTGATATTGGTTCCGGTTCTGTCGGCGGGGCGATGATTGTGACTTCACCGCAAAATAAACCGATAATATTATTCTCGGCTCGCATTCCTTTTAAGGTGAATGGAAGTTGGAGTATTTTTGATGTGTCTCAGAATATGCTGCGAGCTTTGGATCAAGTTGCTTTGCTTATTCAAAAAGGGTCTCACGAGGTGCCTGATAAAGTTTACGCCGTGCTTTCTTCTCCTTGGGCCCATGCATCTTTTAGGGTTCTTAAAAGAAAACACAAAGAGTCTTTTGTTTTCACTCAAAAATATGCAAAAGATTTAATAGAAGAAGAGATCAAGGATTTCATGAAAGAAGAGAGCGATTACAATGAATTGATAGATAGAAGAACGGTCAATGTTCTTCTTAACGGTTTTTCGGTGGAAAATCCCAATGGCAAAAGGGTTAAGGAGGTTGAGATTGACCTGTTTCTTAGTTTGGCAATCGGTGATGTTGTCGAGAGTATTGAAAATGTGATTATGAAAACCTACAAACGCAACATTAAGTTTACTTCGCAGATGTTTTCAGATTTCGTTGTTGTGAGAGATATTTTTGATAAGTTGGATGATTTTATCATCATAAATGTAGACGAAGAAACAACAGAGGTTTCGATAATGATCAATGATCTTTTGTCTGGCGCAGTTTTTTTTCCTTTTGGGTCAGATACCATGCTTAGAGCTGTGGCAAAAAAATTAGCAAAATCCGAAGGAGAAACGAAATCAATTTTGAAAATGAGAAACATGGGGCATTTGGGCGACCATTACGACAGGCGTGTAGAACAGGCGATCCAAGAAGCGGGACTCGAATGGATTGGTCACTTGAAGAAAGTGTTAAGGGGTTTTGTGTCGGACCTGCATATACCTAGAAATATATATATAATAACAGATGGCTCCGTGTCAGAGCAGTTTTTCCAATTGCTTGATAAAAAGTTTTTCCCGGAATTCACAACTACAGAAAATTCTTTTAATGTTATAATTGGCGACAGTAGAGTTTTGCATGAATTTTGCAGTTTTTCCAAAGACTCAAAAAGTGATTCCAACTTAACAATGCAATCAATTTTTATTGCCAACGTAGAGCGAGCAAAATGAGAAAGCATCTTTCTCATTTTCGAGCCAAGGGGGCTAAAATGAATATTGCTTTTATAAACAAATTAATTTCATATAAACAATATGCAAAGAAATTCCATTCATGATATAAAACCATCGTCAAGATTGCGCCAAAGGGGGCATGTTTCTCGCCGTGTTACAGAAGAACACGATGAACCCATTGTGAGAGTTTCTAGATCAAGGGGGGAAGACTACGATAATCCATATATTCATGAAAAAAAATCCGGTGGCAGAGCAATATGGTATGTTGCGGCTTTTTGTGTTTTGTTTCTTATATTTGCCATATCTTTTTTGTTTGCCGGAGCAACGGTTGAGATTACGCCGAGAATGGGTGTTGTTGAGGTGGATAAGAT
>CAZKOZ010000048.1:0-4114 GCA_964554525.1 uncultured Candidatus Saccharibacteria bacterium
GCAAAACTCTATCATAGCCATAAAACCTTCCAACCTCTTCAATCAAATCATGAACACCTTCCAAATCAAGTCTTTCTGCCGGAGGAAAAACAGTCCAACCATTTTTATTTTTTTCTGGATTTAGTCTAAGAGCGCTGAAAACATTTTCTATCTCTTCGTCAGAATAATCAGCGCCAAGTTTTTCTTTTACTTCTCTCGCCGTGATTTCAATTTTTCTTTGTTCTTGTTTTGACGAATAAATATCGATAATTTCTTCAAACGCTACATCGGGCATCATTTCAAAAATGAGCGCTGAAAGTTCGTGCATGGCATATTTTGCAACTTCGGGTGATAAGTCGTTTTCAAATCTTTTTGCCGAGTCGGTTAAAATACCCAGTCTTCGCGCTGTTTTTCGCACCGAAACCGGATCAAAATTTGCAACTTCTAAAATAATATTTTTTGTGTTTTCTATAACCTCGGCAAACTTTCCACCCTTAACTCCGGCAATCGCCAAAATAGAATCTTCCGAAGAAATAACCATGTCAGAATCCAAAAGCTCTTTTTCTTCGCCGGTTAAAAGTGTCATTTTCTCTCCGCTTTTTGCTTGGCGAATTTTTATAAAGTGATCTTTAATTTTGTCAGCATCAAAAGCGTGGCAAGGTTGGCCAGAGTTAAACATCGTCAGGTTCGTCGCATCCACGATGTTGTTGATACTTTTTTGCCCAATTGATTCCAAATGTTTAACAACCCATTCCGGGGACGGCGCAACTTTCACACCCTTTATGATTCGCGCCATATATCTGCGACATGCCGGGGTCTCAATTTTGATTTCCAGATTTGTTGGCTTCGCCTCCGGGGTCTTGTAGCTGGAAGTCGGATCATTAAATGGAATATTTAAAATTGCCGAAAGCTCGCGCGCCACACCAAGATGAGAAAGCAAATCATGCGCCCTATTCGGCAAAATTCCAAGATTGAAAATAGTATCGTCTTCCCATGTCTCAACTCCTTCAACTTCGCAAATATGATAAGTGAAAACATCCACCAATTTTTCCGGCGCTGGAGCATCTGGTATATACCATTTTAACCAATTGTAACTGACTTTCATGTTATTTTGCTTGACTTATAATTTCAAAAATAATATAATGTGAACCTAAATGGCTTCGGCCTTGCTCCGCGCAAGCGGAGAGGAAAAACAGAAAATCATTCGAGAAATCGGATGATTTTCTGTTTTATGCTCTTAAATTGTAATTCATCAAGCATGCATATCTTTTCTTGCAATCTCTTTGAATCAATGAGACGCACCTGAGACAAAATAACCTTCCTGGAAATTCCATCTTTCAAGTCCACGCCATGATAATACTTCCCCTCTTTCTGTTTTGTTGTAAGAGGAAGACATAAAAGAACCTGCTTGCTAAATCCTTTAATAATAAGAATCGGTCTTGCAAAATCCTTACCCTTGCCGTCTTGCTCATAACCAATATTCAGACCCAAAGAGCACCACCACACCTCACGCTCGCTATAGAATGGGGCACTTTCAAATTCTGTCTCATTTATGACTTTTTTCTTTTTATTCCAATTGTCAAAATTTTTATTCATAAACTAAAACTGATTTATCCTCAAATCACCTTGATAAAAATATCGCACGTCGGGAATTTGCCATTTGACCATTGCGATGCGGTCAAGTCCGCCGCCAAAAGCAAAACCTTTAACTTTCTCCGGATCAAGTCCGGCGTTTTTCAAAACATTCGGATGAAGCATTCCCCCGCCCATCATTTCTAAATCCTTGCCTTTGAATTTCGCATGCACTTCAACAGACGGCTCGGTAAAAGGAAAGAAGCTCGGACGAAATTCAATTAGAGTATCGTCACCTAAAACTTTTTGGTAAAACTTAATCAAAACATCTTTCATATTTGCCAAGCTCACATTTTCACCAACCATACATCCATCAATTTGAAAAAATTGCATTTCGTGCGTTGCATCCGTGGCTTCGTTTCTGAAAACTTTTCCTATTGCTATATGGGCGCCGGAATTTTTCCCTTCTTTTGCCAATTTTTCCAAAAATCTGGCAGTAGTATTTGTGGCATGTGTTCGCAATACTTTGTCAGCCTCACCCTTGATATAAAAAGTATCTTGCATATCGCGAGCAGGATGATCTTTAGGAACATTTAAAATATCAAAGTTATGCCAAGCATCTTCAAGTTCTGGGGCCGAACCAATATCAAAACCCATATCGTGAAAGGTCTTTAAAGACTCATTCATAAGAGCCATGAGAGGATGTTCCCTACCTCTTTTATCGTTAAAGGATTGTTTATCTCCTTGTGTCATGTTCATAAATATAGCAATTTTTATCAACTTTTAAAAGAATTAAACATTTTGACAAAAAATCGCTTTGGCATTATCCAAACAAGGGTTAAAATATAGACATTATGAAAAAACCATTAGGACAACAAGTTTTGATCATCGTGGCATTGATGGTACCGCTTTCTTTTCTTACGTTACTATCAGATCCGCAATTAGTTACTAGTAATGATTATCAAATAGCAAACGTCATACTCTCTGGCAAAATACCCGTATCAACAAATGCGAGAAGTGTCGTTCCTGTAAACCAAACCCAAAATAGAGATATTTCCGGACAAAGAATTATAGGGTTAACAATCTCGGATTATCACCAAGGGAAAGGTTTAGAAAAAGAAAAAAGCGGAAATCACCATGAAGACAGCAAGCTAACCATCTTCATAGACAACAAAGAATACCCTCTGGAAATAGATAACATTGCGACTGAATTTAAACCTGGTATTTATAACGTCGTTGGATCACTGGACGCAAAGACTGGCGTTGTCACACTTAAAAGCGCAAGATTTGTTGGTGATGTAGCAGATAGAACGGTCGCGCGTGGAAATACTTTAAGCAAAAACCTGGACAAAAGAGTTGCGGTATTTTTGGTTGATTATAAAGACACAGCAACACAACCGTTTTACCCGTGGCATATAAATCAAATGATGTTTGGGGACGGAAAGTTTGCAAGATATTTTAAAGAAGCTTCATACAGCAAACAATCAATAACAGGAGATGTTTTTGGTTGGTTTACGATACCCACAAACTCCGGAACTGGAATTTGCCAGACGGACCCAACGACAGACCTTGCTCCTCTCATAGCAAATAGTCCAATAAATTTAAACAATTATGGAAACATAGTCATCATAACTCTTTGTAATGGATATGTTGCAAACGGATCTTCAAATACCGCTCCGGTTCCCTACGTTATAAACGGAACAACATATAACAAAACAGCGACTTGGGTTAATATTTCAGCTTCAATGTGGGATCAAATCAGCAATCAAATGATTGAAAGCGCTAACGGTCCACACATGCTGACAAATCTGGAGCATTTATTGATTCATGAATTTGGACACGCTCTGGGTCTTCATCATGCTCATGGACTTTCTTGCGAAGGTGTACTGCCGACAAACAATTGTGAAAATATAGCTGCTGGTAATAAGTTTGATGTAATGTCATACGAAACGATTGGGCTACATTTGTCCGCTTGGGCAAAGGCAAATCTTGGGTGGTTCACAGACTCAGAATTAAAAACCATTACTCAATCCGGGATTTACACAATAGCCAGCCTTAGTTCACAACCAAGCCAACTTTCTACTTCAAACACAGCAAAAGCTTACCGCATTAAACCAAGCGTCAATTCACCTAAAACACCGATATGGATTGAATTTAGATCTGCTAACGGATTTGATGGCGGCATCAATACCCCTGCCCTTGGTGGAATACAAGGCGGTGGTGGAGAAGTTCCTCCTCACAATGTTTCAGACAACCAAAACGGCATATTTATCTACAAAGAAGGATTTGAAAACATGTACGGCGGACAGCTAAATCCAAAAACCGCAAGACTCATGTATTTGCGCGGAGCGCCCAATCTTTCAAACGAAAACCCATACCAGGTTTCTCTAAATCCGGGAGAGACATATACTGAACCAAGATATGGACTCACAATAACCACCCTTCCAACAACCCCGCCAACCTCAAGCGCTCGAAGATTCCAAGTAACAATGAATCCAAATCTACCTTGCACTCCTCTATCACCTAAATTCTTTCCAACGTCTCCGCCAAGCCAAACGGTAAA
>CAZKOZ010000049.1:0-4012 GCA_964554525.1 uncultured Candidatus Saccharibacteria bacterium
AGGGTTCGACTTTTTTCATATCTTTGCCAATCCGAAGAAGTTAGGTTAGACTAGGAGCATACTTTTAGAAAATTAAAATATACAGCATGAGTAAAAAAATTCTAATAATTGAAGATGATACATTTTTGCAGGGACTTGCCGCCAACAAGCTTGGCGCAGCGGGGCTTGACGTAACAACCGCTTCGGATGGAGATGAGGCGATGACAGAGCTTGCCAAGGGTAAGTTTGATTGTATATTGCTAGACCTTATGCTTCCCGATATTTCAGGTTTTGATATTTTAAAAAGCATTAGAGAAACATCAAAATCTGTACCTGTCATAGTTTTTTCAAATCTCTCTGATGACAAAGACATCAAGCAAGCCATAGACCTGGGCGCAACAGATTACCTGGTTAAATCAAATTTCACTCTTGATGAACTGGTAGAAAAAATAGAGAAAACGCTTTCGTAACCCCGACGAGACCGAGCCTCGGTGGAAAGTATTTAGTATAAAGTATACGGTATATAGTATGGAAACTTGCAAATTTGGGCAGTCGCCCAAATTTGCAAGTTTTTGTTTTTGCCTTATTCTCCGCTAGGGATTTCCTAGCGGAGTTTAGAATGAAAAATCTCCGGCACAGCTAGGATTTTTCATTTGCGGTATAATTACCCTATGCAACTAAACGACACCCTAGAAAGTCGATTTCGCTTAACCAAAGATCAAAAATCCGCTCTTGCAAGACTCGGACTTCTAACCATCCAAGATTTACTCTTTTACTTCCCTGCCCGCTACAGCGATATGAGCGAGATAAAGCTCGTGCGTGATTTAGTAGACGGCGACACAGCAACTGTATATGGCGAGATTTCGGGACTTAAAACCAAAAAATCTTTTCGTGGAGGAATTCCGATGGCAGAAGGCGTGCTTGATGACGGAACGGGCAAACTCAAAATCCGCTGGTTCAACCAAGCCTATATCGCCAAGATGCTTCACGATGGGCAGAAGGTTTCTCTCACCGGAAAAGTCTCTGATGGCAAATACGGACTCACAATGCAAAATCCTGAATACGAAAAAACCAATTCTCTGCCGATAGATGTTCACAATTCTTTATTTCAAAAAGATGAAAATTCCAACGATGGATTTTACTATCCAGTATATCCTGAGACAAAAGGTGTAACTTCAAAATGGATATATCATGCCATTCATAAAATTGTCGCAAGTGGTTTGACTCAAGAAATATCGGAATATATCCCAGAAGATATTTTGAAAAAATACAATCTGCCGAGCATCTCTTCGGCTCTGGTTTGGATTCACATGCCTAAAAAGAAAAAACACAGCGAGTCTGCCAGAAAAAGATTCGCTTTCGAAGAAGTATTTTTTATACAACTTGAAAGACAGACGGAGAGACAAGAGAATAAAAACAAAAAGTCTTTTAAAATTCATGCGGACAAAAAAGATATAGCAGACTTCACGAGTCGCTTTCCTTTTGAAATGACGACGGCGCAAAAAAATGCTCTGGGGGATGTTTGGAAAGATTTTGACGGAGAACATCCAATGTCGCGACTTTTGGAAGGCGATGTCGGTTCCGGTAAAACAGCCGTCGCCGCAACAGCCGCTTACGCGGTTATTAAAAACAGTCCGACGGGTCAAGACTTCGGAAATCTGCAAGTCGCATATATGGCGCCGACAGAAATTTTAGCAAACCAACATTTTGAAAGTTTTATAAAATATTTTACACCCCGCCATGGCGGGGCAAGTACCGGAATTCAAATCGGGCTTTTGACTGGTTCAACATGTAAAAAATTCCCTTCAAAAGTAGACCCTTCCGGCTCCACAAACATTTCCAAAGCCCAGCTTTTAAAATGGGTGGAAAATGGTGAAATCCCAATACTCATCGGCACACACTCTCTCATTTACAAATCTGTGAAGTTTAAACACCTGGCGCTTGGGATTGTGGACGAACAACATCGTTTTGGCACGAAACAACGCGCCAAACTCGCCAACAAAGAAGGTTTTGCTCCGCATTTTCTTTCTATGACAGCCACACCTATCCCTCGAACACTTGCGCTTACAATTTACGGAGACTTAGACTTAACATTACTCGACCAAATGCCGAGTGGTAGAAAACCGATAATTACGGAAATCATCACACCGGACAAGAGAGAAAAGACATATGATTTTATAAAAACAAAAATGGCGGAAGGTCACCAACTTTATGTTATCTGCCCACGAATAGACGAACCGGACCCGGAAAAACAAAACGCTCTTATGACAAAATCAGTCAAAGCCGAGGCAGAGAGACTAAAGAAAGAAATTTTCAAAGATAAAAAAATAGACATTTTGCATAGCAAGATGACAAAAACAGAAAAAGAAAAAGTTATGGAAAATTTTGCTGATGGCAAAACTGATATTTTGGTTGCGACATCTGTGGTCGAAGTCGGAGTGAACGTACCAAATGCCACGATGATTATAATCGAAGGCGCGGAAAGATTCGGCCTAGCTCAACTCCACCAACTTCGCGGACGTGTTATCAGAAGCAACCATCAAGCGTATTGTTTTGTTTTTTCCGAGACCAAAAGCCAGAAAAGTGTAGAGAGATTGCTCGCGCTTAAAACAGCTAAAAGCGGATTTGAACTTTCCGAACTTGATTTAAAACTCAGGGGGTCTGGAGAACTTTCTGGAATGAAACAGTGGGGTGTGTCTGACCTGGGTATGGAAGCGATTAAAAATATTAAAATGGTGGAAGCGGCGCGAAAAGAAGCGATTGAGATTGTAGAGCAAAATAAACTAGAGAAAATGCCAAAAACCGCCGCCGAACTAGAGAAACGAAATTTAAAAATTCATTTTGAGTAGCTATTCTTTTAAATCTCTAATAAAAACCTTAAAGTCTTGTAAATCTTTTGATGAACCAAGAACATGTATTTGATTTTCGTCCCACAATGATATTTCTGTGTGGGTTCCGTCAGTGTCTATCCCGACTACACCATCATTTTCTGGATTTTTCTCCCTATTTTGAAATCCAATATTATCTGCAAAATGTTTAGTCTCATTTCTTCGCTCTTCATCAGAGTCAGAACGATACAACTTATGAGAACTGAAACTAACTTCTTTAGGGTTTTCAATATTTACTACTACCGCTTTAACATTTTCTCCATATCGTCTTGCTAATTCTTTATTTGGAGTAAAGTATATTCCATCACGACTTTTTTCAGAAGAAAAATCATAAAAACTACTACTTGTTCCATGATAAAGAATTTCCTTAACTTTACTGTTAGGAAATACATTCTTTAAATATTCTAAATATTGTTCTTTGCTACCAATTAAAGCCAGGTTGGGATTTTGTTCAAAAACAAAATCAATTAAAACACTCTCCAATTTTTCACTTACATCTTCTAATCTTTTATGTTGTATATTAGGAATTTTTTCCATAGCTTGTCCACCCTCTTGGATTCGAACCAAGATTGTAAATGTGCGCGCACCAGGACTTGAACCTGGGACCATTCGTGTATAAGACGAACGCTCTACCAACTGAGCTATACGCGCATTGGTATGGAGCTAGTTTATACGAAAAAACCTCTTAAATCAAACACAAAAACCGCTTCCGCGGTTTTTGTGTTCATATAATACTATTTTACTTCTTCATCAGTTTTTGTGGGCTTTGTATCTCTCTTCGGAAGCTCCTTCAAAGGAATTCCGTGTTTCTTCAAAAATTCATTGTATTCGTCTTGTTCTAGAGTTTCTTTTTCAACTAGTATTTTTGCCATATCATCCAAAACAGCGCGCTTTTCGGTCAAAACTTTTTCAGCGGTTGCTAAACCTTCGTCTATCAACTTTTTGACTTCTTGGTCAATTATGTCTGACATCTTTTCAGAATATTCATTTCCAAATCCTCTACCGTACATCACTTCAGAGTCTCTACCCTCGAGAGCTACGGGGCCGATAACATCGCTCATTCCCCATTTCGTCACCATCGAACGAGCAAGCCTCGAAACAACTTGCAAATCGTTTGACGGTCAGGTTGTTATGTCCCCGAAAAC
>CAZKOZ010000050.1:0-3928 GCA_964554525.1 uncultured Candidatus Saccharibacteria bacterium
TATGGAAAAATATGGGTCAGACAGACCAGATATTCGTGAAGACAAAGATGATCCGAACCTGTTGGCATTTTGTTGGGTGGTAGATTTTCCATTTTTTGAAAAAACTGAAAATTCAGATAACCCGGAAGCGCAAGGCGAGTGGACATTTACACACAATCCGTTTTCTCTTTCAAAACCTGAACATGTGGAAAATTTACGTGAACAGAAAAATATTGGCGATATTGTCGCCGCGCAATATGATATTGTTTTGAATGGTTACGAGGTTGGCGGCGGTTCAGTGCGAGCCCATGATCCGGATATTTTGAAAAGCATACTGTCTATACTCGGACATAGAGATGAAAAAATAGAAAGTAATTTTGAACACATGTTAAAGGCTTTAGGATCAGGAACTCCTCCACACGGCGGAATAGCTTGGGGCTTTGACAGATTAATGATGATTCTTCAAAACGAACCGAATATCCGCGAAGTTATCGCTTTCCCAAAAACCCGCGAGGGAAGAGACCCGATGATGGATTCACCGAGTGAAATATCACAAGCTCAAATGGATGAACTTGGAATTAAAATCACAAAAAAATAAAATGAAATTCCCTAAAACACAGCAAGAAGATGTTGTAGATGTTCTTCATGGAATAGAAGTTAAAGATCCTTATCGTTGGCTTGAGGATGGTGAAAGCCAAGAAGTGTCTGACTGGATTTTGGAGCAAAACGAGTTTTTGAAAGAGAATATAAATCAATACATCTTTAAAAAAGCAACCGATGAGCTTGTCCAAAATTTTAAGGTTACGACTTATGGATTACCTGTAAACAAAGGAAAATACTTTTTCACCGAAAGAAAACCGGACGAAGATCAGGGTGTTTTGTATTGCAAAGATTCTTTGGAGGGTGAACCGACAATTCTCGTGAATCCTAACGAACTTGGTAAAAACACCACTTCTCTTGATTTTTGGTTTCCTTCAAAAAACGGCAAGTATATTGCTTATGGACTCTCTGTTGATGGGGACGAAATGGCGACGCTTTATATCAAGGATGTTGATAAGAATGAAGATTTGGATTACTCAATTCCGCGCTGTCGTTATTCTCGGGTAAGCTGGCTTCCAGATGAGTCTGGATTTTTCTACACCAGAAACCCAAGAGAAGGAGAAGTCCCAGAGGACGAGTCTCATCTTTATACAAAAATATTTTTTCATAAAATTGGTCAAGATCCAAATGATGACGAGATGATTTTCGGAGAGGATCGCCCAAAAGATGACCTAATCGGCATTTCACTTTCAATTGATGGCAGGTATCTGGCTATTAGCGCATCTCAATCATGGACGGAGGGCGATATGTTCGTTTACGAAACAAAGACGAGAAAAATAAAACCCTTGATAGTTGGAATAAAAGCAAAATCGTATTAGAAAGTGTTTCCACAACAAAATCAAAACTTATTTTGCGGTATTTGGTGAATGCGTCGTCAGAGATGAAAGTAGTAAATCATGACGGTAAAGAAATAGAAAAAATCCCAGTGCCGAAATATGTGACAATAAACAACGTGTCTTCAAATAGGGAATCTGAAGAATACTTTTATTCCGTTCAATCTTTTACTTTTCCTAACGTAACTTATCGTTTTGATCCCGCAAGTAAAAATTCTTCAGTTTACCGCGAGGTTGAAAACCCGATAAATCCAAATGACTTTGAAGTTAAACAAGAATGGTTTGTCTCAAAAGACGGCGCTAGAGTTCCGGTTTTTATTGTTCATAAGAATGACATAAAAATAGACAACGATAACCCAACAATTTTGCTTGGCTATGGCGGTTTTTCTCATACGGAGACTCCGGTCTTTATGAGAAATTGGTCATCGTGGCTTAAAAGAGGTGGAATCTTGGCGCTCGCAAACATACGAGGCGGAGCTGAGTTTGGCGAAAGTTGGCACAAAGGAGGAATGAAAGAAAACAAACAAAATTCTTTTAACGATTTTATTTCCGCCGCGGAGCATTTAATAAAGTCTGGCTATACAAAAAAAGAAAAATTGGGGATTATGGGTGGCAGTAACGGTGGACTTTTAGTTTCTGCTTGCGCTGTCCAAAGGCCAGATCTATTTGGAGCGGTTTGCTCTTCTGTTCCCTTAATTGACATGGTTCGTTTTCATAAATTTGGCATTGCCATGAGGTGGACAAAAGAATACGGTGATCCGGAAATTAAAGAAGAGTTTGAAAATATAATGAAGTGGAGTCCATATCATAACGTCAAAGTTGGTGTTGAATATCCCGCGTGTTTGTTTTTGACTGGAGAAAAAGATACCAGAGTTAATCCAATGCATGCCAGAAAAATGACAGCAGTTTTGCAAGCCGTGAATAATGAAAATCCAATTTATCTCTTTACTGAAATTGACGCTGGACACGGAGCAGGGAAGCCAATTTCAAAAGTCGTTGAAAACAGTGCCATAAGAATAACCTTTATGGCGGAGCGTTTGAGCTTGGATTTTTAATCGTAATGACAACAAAAAAGATAACCCCGCGTGCGCGGGGCTTTTTTGTTCTCATCCTTCTGGTGGGAAGATTCGCGCATCGCGGTTCATCCAAGCCTCAAGTCGTTTCTTGTAAGACTCCTCTGCGGAATCGTGTGAGATATTGGAATTGCCTGCGATCACAGACGAAAGGACGAAAAACAATTACGTCGCGCCTATGAGGCGCGACGTAGTTTTTCGTAAAGGTGCATTTGCTCTCTTGCGATTTCGTCAATTTTCCACTTTTCTTGCGGTGTCTGGCCTAAATAAAGACCGTGGTCTTTGTATTCTGCCAGATGCATCAGATCGCGTTCTTTTATCTGGGCATATGAAGGATCTGCAGCGGCATAGATCCACCAAAGACCATCTTTGTTGGATCTTTTGATTCTAAAACCGCAGCCAACTACTCCGCACAAAATCATGATGGCAAAAATGTTTCCACCCCCTGAAGTGGGGAAGCTTATCATTTCGGGAAAAATGATGTGTGGTGTCATTCCAATGTTACGTGTTTCCACATTGCCGGCATGGAAACGAAGATCGTAGCTGTCATGGGTTTTTCCAAAAACAACATAAATCGTCTGTTTCTTGGGAAAACCCAGCTTCTCACATTTCTCGCAATAGAAGGTTCTTGTTGCCAGAGCGTTTTTCATTGTTGTGATTTTTAAAGGTTTCCGTGTTTAATTAAATCAGAAAATTTTACCAAACGCAATTTAGCCAGAGGTCCTAATATGTGTTAAAATAACCTCGTGACAGAAACTCCATACCAAGTAAAAACCGGAAGTTTTGAGGGCCCGCTTGAGGTTCTTTTGGGTTTAATTGAAAAGCGCAAGCTCTTCATAAATGAGATCTCTTTAGCTGAAATTACAGACGATTATATTCGCCATATTGAAGCGATGGAAAACAAAAAGATAGAACACTATGCAAATTTTATTGCTGTGGCGGCGACGCTCATTTTGATAAAATCCAAATCTCTTTTGCCAAACATGTCTTTGACGGTGGAAGAAGAAAAGCAAATTGATGATCTGGAATCTCGTCTTAGGTTGTATAAAGTTGTTCAAGATATTGGCCTTGAAGTCCAAAAAAAATATGGCAAGAAAATAATTTTCCAAAAATTACCCAAGAAAAACGAAATGCGGGTTTTTAGTCCCGACCAGCATATCAGTAAAGATTTAATTCGTGACTTAATTTCCGGCGTTATTTCTCAAATACCGGAACCGCAAAAAGAAAAGTTGCGAGAAGTGGAAATTGTTAAGGTTAAAAGTCTAAGAGAGATGATTGAAGATTTAACGGATCGCATTGCCAAGACTTTTGAAAAAACAAATTTCAAAGACCTCGTTTCAGGGCAAAATTTTTCTAACAAAAAAGAAGAAAAAGTGACTGTTATCGTAAGCTTTCTGGCTGTGCTAGAATTGGTGAGGCAGGGAATCATGGAAGCATTTCAAG
>CAZKOZ010000051.1:0-3759 GCA_964554525.1 uncultured Candidatus Saccharibacteria bacterium
CTACTGTGTTTATCTTTCAAAAAAGGTGGGTGAGAACGGCATTGTTTACGCTATTGATATTCAAAAAGATTTGCTCGCTCGATTACAATCAGAAATAAAACAAAAAAACATAGACAACGTTCACATCGTTTGGGGAGATGTCGAAGTTTCCGGTGGCACAAAGATGAAAGATGATTCAGTCGATTTCGTTGTTGTCGCCAATGTTTTGTTTCTCGTTGATAAAAAACTGGAACTCGCCAAAGAAGCTGCAAGAGTTTTGAAAAAAGGTGGTCTTTTGTTTTTGGTTGATTGGTCAGAATCTTTTGGCGGTATTGGACCATCTTCAAATCAAATTATTCGCGTACAGGATGCTAAGGATATTTTTGAATCAAACGGATTTACCCTGGAAGGAGAATTTCCGGCGGGAGTTCATCACTACGGCATGATTTTCAAAAAATAAGAAACTAACAGATTGCCTTCTCGTTTCTTGTTTTTTGTTCTAAAATATAGGAAGTCCTTATGAGCAATTTCCAGATAATTTTACTTATAATTTTTGGCGTGTTTGCCGCTCTTGCTGTTGCCTTTTTTTCTGGAGCGATTTCTTTGCCGCAAAAAGCCAGCGATACTAGATTTGGCGCAACTGGAACCGTTACAATGTGGGGAACAATTCCAAGCTCGGAACTCAGATCCACTATAGATTTCTTTAATCAGCAGTCCGGAGGCGAGTTAACCATACGATATGTAGAAAAGAGGCCAGCAACATACAGGCAAGATATTCTTGACGCTTTTGCTTTTGGTGGCGCTCCGGATTTATTTATAATATCTCAGGATTTGATTCATTTGTATCAAGATAAGTTGGTGACAATACCTTACCAGTGGTTTTCGGATAGAATGTTTTCTGATTCTTATATCCAAGCCGCATCAATTTTTAAAACAGAGAATGGTCTTTTGGGTTTTCCGGTATTGTCAGATCCTTTGATAATGTTTTACAACAAAAATACATTTGATTCTGCCGGTATCGTATCTCCACCAAAATATTGGAAGGATTTCACATCTTTGGTGCCGCTTTTGACACAAAAAAATGAAATTCTTGAAATAAGAAAAAGCGCTGTTGCTATGGGTGAATCTCAAAACGTCAGACACTTCAAAGAAATTATCCTCGCCATGAATTTGCAGTTGGGGAATTCTGTTACGGTTAGAGATTCTGCCAGATCTTCTTTTGGCAGTGTTTTTTCCGGAAAGTCCTACATTTCAGCCAAACCCGCCGAAGAATCTTTAAAGTTTTATATGGAATTTTCAAATCCGCTAAAAAATGTCTACTCTTGGAACAAAAGCATGCCCGACTCTCTGTCAGCATTCATTTCCGGTGATCTTGCCATATATTTTGGATTTGCCAGCGAAATCGGTCTTATCCAAAGGATGAATCCAAATCTTAATTTCGACATCGCTCTATTGCCTCAGGTAGAGGGCAGTAATGCAAATATAACCTATGCCAATATTCATGCGCTTGCAATACCGATAAGTACAACCAATTTTCAAGCGGCATATTCTGTTGCCGGGCAGTTTGCCAATGGTTCTCTTGCGGCGCCGCTTTCTTTTGTCTCCGGTCTTTCTCCTGTACGCAGAGATTTGCTTGCTCCCGGGTCGTCGATTACAAAATTTACCGATGTTTATTACCAGGCGGCGATTCAGTCGCGTTCTTGGGTTGATCCGGATCGCGAAAGAACCAACAAAATTTTTGGCGATATGATTGAAAATGTTCTATCCGGACTTAAAGATTATCCAAAAGCAATATCTGACGCAGATACCGAGCTTAAATCACTTTTGGCAAAATAGTATGAAATTTTTAAAATTAAAATTTGTTATTGTAATATTCCTGACGACTCTGCCTTTGTCTCTTTTTGCCCAAGTTTTTAGCGAGGAGGTGGCGAGTGTCGAGTGGCTTTCTCCAACATCCACCGATCGTCAGATTACCGTAAACGGCAGAATGATAACAGTATCGGATAATCCAGAAAATTATAGATTCAAATTAGAATACGGCTATCCTGGTATTTCCGTGACAGAAGGATCTAATTCAAGTATCGGTTTACCCGATGTTATTGCTTTTATTCCGCAAGGTATGCCACTCTCTTCTGTGCCCACAACAGGTGGAACATTTTTAAATCCGGAGGATAATTCTTTTTCTTTCAATATTTGGAGTTTAAGACCCTCTGAGTATTACTATTTCAATATTCATGAGTGTAATTACGCGGGTGATGCCTGTAGAGCGATGCTTAATAATTATTTTGTTGCCAGGACTCAGCCTCCGGAAAACATCTCAATCAATCTTTCGCCTTTTCAAGATAACTCTACAAATCTTTCTGTTTCCATGAACAATGGCACAAATCTTTTTGGCATGAATGTAAGCGTATACCTCACCACTTCGCCTGCAGCCAATCCTGACGTTCCAGAGGGAGATTCCGCTGTTCAAGCTTTTTCTACAACTCTTGGCGCAGGTGGAATGTTTTCTGTATATATCCCAAATCTTTCGTTAAATCAACAATACTACTTGCATATCGTAAACGCTACTTCTGGACTGGCTCTTTTGAGTAATATCCCGGTTATATTTAATGAACAAAACACTCCGCCTGTGACAACCGACACAGGTGGTGGAAACAATCAAACAGGAGGAAACGGGGGCAACAATAGTTTAAATTCCAACCAACAAGACTTTTCTAGCGGAATAATTAATTGTGATGGAGTAAATGTTCCATGTACATTTGAAAAACTGCTTTTGCTTATAAACAGAGTTGTCAATTTTGTGATATATGTAATATGCGTGCCTATTTTGGCTCTAGTTTTCGCCTATGCCGGAGTTTTGATGGTTACAAGCGGCGGGAATCCTGCCAAAAAAGATGATGCTAAAAGCATAATAGGGAAGGCGGTTACAGGTTTTATACTTTTGCTTGCCGCGTGGATTTTGGTTAAAACCTTGCTTTTGGTTTTTGGTTACAGCGGACCGATATTAACAGTTTTAGGTATTTAATTTATGAAGTTAAGATTATCAGCATTAATATTAGTTATCTTTGCGGGAGTTTTTTATTTTGGAGGAGCAAAAAGCGCCGATGCTGCTTGTAATGTTATACAGGCAAATTTTAGAACCAGTCCGCCACTTAATGCGGGTAATGCAAACTCTTGGTTCAGCGATGCTAACCCACCTTATGTCTATATTGATTTTACAACGACTGGTTGTCAGGCGGGACAAGATACTTTCCAACTCAGTATTACAGAACTCGACGACGAGAATGGGCTTAATAATGCAAATGATGACGATATTTCTGCCGCAGATAACCGCAATATTCAAGTGCCGGGTGATTCTTTTACATTTGCTTTTCGTGCAGGTGAGGATGAGTGTGAAAATGTTACTACACATCCTTTTGATTGTATGTATTACATAAGGATAAATGACAGCGTTTTGGGTGGGGCAAATAATATTAACCAAACCCAGCATCTTTTTTATGAATGTAATACCTCGTGTGATGAGAATTGGCAATTTTTTTCAGCCCACTTACCACATGGAGGAAGTCACCCCGATGACAACTTTGGGTCGTCTGGTGGAAACCAGCAAGGTGGCGGAGGCGCTTTAGCTCCGGGTACTCAGGTGATAAACATAAACATAAGCAATCCCATAACCTCAAATACCATTCCCGAGTTTATACAAAAAGTCCTTGATTTTGCTCTAACTGTGGGTATTCCGTTGGTTGCAATTGCTATAATCTATTCAGGTTTTCTTTTTGTTAC
>CAZKOZ010000052.1:0-3695 GCA_964554525.1 uncultured Candidatus Saccharibacteria bacterium
TCCGGATTTGGGAGAGTTTTTGCAGACACTCTTCACAATTTTGATTGTCATTGCTGGAATTTTAGCTTTTATAATGATTATTGTCGGAGCTGTGACATACATGACTTCCGACGCTTTTAGCAAAAAGAGCGATGGTAAAAGTTTTGTTGTGAATGCTTTGGTCGGACTCGTTTTAGCTCTTGGCGCTTGGGTTATTTTAAATACGACAAACTTAGCTTCTAATTTAGGGATTACGTTACCTGGGGTTTCTCTTACTGTTGACCAACAGGCATTTAGTGAATATGAACAGCAGACAGAGAGCGGACAATCGTTTGCTCTGGCTGGAACATTTGATAGCCCGCAAACAAGTCCTGGACTTTCTGGATTTTTAGATGGGATAACCGCTTCAAATAAAATAAGCAGTATCGTTGTTAATACCTCTGGTATGACCATGACCCTAACTTCTAACAACGGGTCTAATGTGACAATACCTGTTACTGGACTTGGTGCCAATGGTGTATCAGAGCCAGGGCAAGGAGTAGAGGGAGATAAAAAAACCCCAAAGGGTAATTGGGGTGTAACCGGCGTTAAAATTGCTCAAAATGAAAATGATGCTACAACTTCAAGTATTGGTGGTTTTAATATGGGTCCGGCATATATAAAAACCAACATCTCAACACCATCAGGTAAGAACAGGGGTATACATATCCATGGTAATAGAAATAATAATCCTAGTCCCACGATGGGTTGTGTTAGAATAAAAAATGATGATGTTTTAGCTATTGCTAGGAAAATTGATGCTAGCGTTGAATTAACGATAAATTAATCAATGTCACCAAAACTTTTTAAAATTTTACTTCTTACAATACTTACGATTGGAATCGTGATTCTTGGTGTTATGCTCGCGCGGGCAAAAAACAAAAAAGACGCGGCAGAAATTGCAATGAATATCGAAAATCCTTTCGGTCTTGATACAAGCAACACTTCTTTTCCAAATGGCGGAAATCAAGATCCGACTCTTCCTGGTCAAAGTGGCGTGGATCAAACCCCAAGCGTAACCATAAAACCTATTGATTTTATCATTGCGCAGGAAACAGAGATTTTTAAAAAGCTGTCATCCGAACCTGTTGCCGGAATGACTTTTGTTTATGTTGAGAGGGAGAAAAAAGTTCCGGAAGAAGTCTCGACAAACTTGGTTGAGGGTTATGATTTCTCCGGTTATCCAATGCTCAAATTTGGGGACGACAGGGGAGAGGTCACAGATCTGAAAACCGTTTTGAACAGGCAGAATCCTTCGCCGGGTTTAACAATAGACACAGCTTTTGACACTGATCTAAAAAACGCCGTGATTGATTTTCAAGCAAGAAACAGCTTAACCCCAGATGGTGTGGTTGGGCGTGGCACATATCAAAAGCTAAATGATTTTCAAGGCATCAAGCCAACATCTGGCAAGGGTCCGGAAAAAGAGACAATCGAATTTGTGCGATATGTTGATAGGGCAAATGGTTATATTTATGACAAGACAACCAGGCTCGATGAATCCTCGGTTATGATTTCAAACACCGCTCTTCCTCGTGTTTATGAAGCATATTTCGGCAGTCAGAAAGATTCTGTTTTTATGAGATATTTAAGCGGCAGTTTGGTTGAAAATCTTGTTGCAAAAATAGTAAAACCGGTAATTGATTCTGATATAAACATTGGCTCTTTGGATAGTTCACCAATGCCAAGCGCGGTGACTTTTGCCTCTCTTTTGCCAAGCGCCGAAAAGATTTTGTATATTTCCAGAGAAAATTCCGGCTCAAGTGTTTTTACTTATGACTTCAAAACAAAGCAAACAAAAAAAGTCTGGTTTTCCAGTTTTTCTGAGTGGTTGCCACAATGGGTTAACGAAAACACATTGTCTCTAACAACTCGCTCTTCAGGGCTTTTCCCGGGCAACTCCTATATTTTGGATATAAAAAACAATAGTCTTAAAAATGTTATTAAAAATGTGTTTGGACTGACAACAAATATTAGTCCGGATGGAAAAAAGATAATTTACAGCTCTTACGAAAATAATTCTTTAAAAACCTATTTGCTTGATGTGGCGGGCGGTTCTATCAGAGAATTTGCGCCGACAACCTTGCCGGAAAAATGTGTTTGGACAAAAGACAGCAAAACCATTTACTGCGGCGCGCCAGCATCGGATCCATCCGGTCTTTATCCTGACGATTGGTATAAAGGATTGAATTTGTTTTCCGATCTCTTGTGGAAAGTTGACGCTGGAACAAACACTGCGAAGATAATTTTGGATAAAGATAGAGTACCGACAGAATCAGACATGACAAACATTATCGTAAATGACAAACAAGACTACCTGATGTTTATAAACAAGCACGACAACAATCTTTACGGAATTGATTTGAGCAAGCTTTAGAAATTAGAAAGTAGAGAATAGCGCGTAGGATAGGAAATAGGGAAACAAAAAGTAGCGCGAAGCGCTACTTTTTGTTTCTACGTATTACTCTCTACTTTCTACGCGTTATTTTATTTCTTTGGTTTTGCCATCAGTTTGTCGACAATTCCATATTTAATAGCTTCTTTTGCATCCATCCAATAGTTTCTATCCACATCTTTCTCAACCTTTTCAAGTTTTTGACCGGTGTTTTCTGCAAGGATATTGTTCAGTCTTTCTTTTGTTTTAAGTATTTTGTTTGCAGTGATTGCTATATCAGATGCTTGTCCTTCTGCGCCGCCAAGTGGTTGGTGAATCATAACTTCAGCGTTTGGCAGGATAAATCTCTTTCCTTTTGCTCCAGCGGATAAGATGATCGCTCCCATGGAAGCTGCCATACCGACACCAACAGTTGCCACGTCTGGTTTGATATGGTTCATGGTATCCAAAATCGCCAAACCATCTTTAACGTTTCCACCAGGAGAATTTACATAAAGATATATGTCTTTTTTGGGATCTTCTGACTCTAGAAAAAGAAGCTGGGCAATAATATTGTTAGCGGTATTTTCTTCAACTTCGCTTCCCAGAAAAACAATTCTCTCCTTCAAAAGGCGAGAGTATATGTCGTAGGCTCTTTCGCCATTGTGTGTTTTTTCGATTACTGTGGGTATGAGCATGATGAATGTTGTTTAAATTATAATAAATCTATACTACGTTATTTGCTCTCTTCTAGCAATTTCAAAACTTCTTCATTTATCAAGACGTTTTCGATATACATTCGAGCATTTGCTTCATCGGCGTCCTTGTATGCTTCCATGACTTTCTTAACTTCTTCTTTTACTTTGTCCGCATCTGGTTTCAGGTTTTCTTTGACCGCGATTTCTCCAATAATCATCTGAACCTTAGCTCTTTTCTCCGCATCGGTTTTGAATTCTTCTCTTAGCTTTTCTTCGCTTTTGCTCAAGCTTTTCAAATAGTCTTCGTATTTAAGTCCCATGTTTTCGATATCACTTTTCATACGAGCGATCATTTTGTCAGTTTCAGATTTAACAAGTATTTCAGGAACATCAATTTTTGTCTCCTTTTCGATAGCTTCCATTACCGCAATCCTATTTTTTTCTTTTGCTCGGAATTCTTTGTCACGCAAAATATCTTCTTTGATTTTTTTCTCAAAATCATTCATGTCAGAAAATTCTCCCAATGTTTTTACGTACTCAAGGTCTAGCTCCGGCAAATCTTCGTCTTTAACTTCCGGGTGATCGTGACCTTTTATATCCGGGTT
>CAZKOZ010000053.1:0-3693 GCA_964554525.1 uncultured Candidatus Saccharibacteria bacterium
GAGCTAGCACCCGCTAGCCATCTTTGGGGATAGTTTAATTGTTTAATAAATTCTAAAATGAACGACCGCGAGAAAGTTTTAAAAATATTTTTAGTTGTTGTTTTTCTTTTTGGTTTATCATATGTACCAGCTTTGTGGGGTGGTGGTCATTTGGCCCAAGTCATCTCCAGCAATTTTTTTAGTTCAGAAAACAGAAATGAAGTAGTTTCAAAAGCTCAAGCAAAGCTCAAAGAGCTGGGATTGTATCGTGGCAGTGAATCTGGATTATTTGGAGTAAGAACAAAAAATGCAATTCTTGATTACCAGAGAAAGGTTGGATTAAGAGATACTGGAATCCTGGACAAAGAAACGCAAGATTCACTTTTTGGAGCTTCATTAGAAATTGAACCAGACGAGGATAATCCTATAAAATACTGCACTCTTAAAGATACTGTTACAGTCTTGCCAAGAGGGCAAATGATTTACTCCGCGAGTCTTCCTGTGGGAAAATATGTTCTCAGGGCAGAAGGAACATACATCTATCGAAGTGGCGGGCATAGATCAGATGCTTTATTCTCCAGAAGAATTCCTTCTGATCCGGGGTATGGCAATATTCTTCTTGGGTATAGCGAAACTGATACAGCGTGGCGTTTGTCTGGTCTGTCGGGCCAGCTGGGTGTGAGAGTGAATGACATGAACCCAAGAGATGTTTGGGGGACAAGATATAATTCGGAACATATTTATTATCATACGCTAAAATTGGATGACATAGGCCAGATATCTTTCCAAATACTTGATGATGTTTATTCGGACAACAGAGAATCTATCACCGTGACTATATGGGGGGATTGCGGAACGAGAAGAAGTGGTGGCTTGAATTTATTACAAGCAATATAATTATCAAAAATGCTTAACAGACACTTTTTCAAAACACTTTTTATATTCTTGCTGATAATTGCAACCGGTGTCGCAATTATTTTAGCTGTTGATTATGCAGAGAGTCGCAATCAGGGAGAGATAAGTGTGACAAATTCATAATATTGACTATTTCCTCCTTTGTGATAATATTTGCCCCGTAAGGCTCAAGACAGCAAGTTGCCGAAAGGCGTCAATCTTGCCGAGGTCGAAACTAGGGTGAAAACCCATTTTGAGCCGGCGACTTTGTTTTTACAGAGTTGCCGTTTTTAAAAACTTACATCTTAAAAGTTCATTGAATTTATATTCATGGCAAAAACAAGAGATCAGAAGAAGGGAATGGTTTCTGAACTAGAGACCGTTTCAAAAAATAATAAATCTGTTGTTTTTGTGAATTTTTCAAACTTTCTTGTAAAAGACGAAACTGCTCTTAGGGACAAACTAAGAGAAAATGAAGTTTCTTACAAGGTGGTTAAAAAGACGCTTTTGAAAAAAGGCTTCGGCGACACCTTCCAAGGTGAAATGCCAGAGTTGCCGGGCATGATGGCTATCGCTTACGGCGATGACTTGATCGCTCCAGCTCGCGAAGTATATGATTTTCAAAAGTCTCACAAAGACAATATCGCTATTGTTGGTGGAGTCTTTGACGGTAAATACATGACAAAAGAAGAAATGATGTCTATTGCGACAATCCCTTCTACACAAGTTTTGTATGGTCAATTCGTCAATTTGATAAATACACCAATTCAGCAATTTGTTACGGCTCTTTCAAAGATTGCCGAACAAAAAACAGCATAAAGTTAGCTTCATAACTTTAAAATCTTATTAAATAAAATTAGATTAATATGTCAGAAGAAACAGTAAAAAACGAAGAAGCTGTTGTTGATACCGCTTCAAACGAGGCTGTGGAAGTGCCTGCTAAGTTTAAGTCTATCGTTGATGCAATTGACACAATGTCAGTTCTTGACTTGCACGAGCTTGTAAAACTTCTAGAAAAGAAATTCGGCGTGTCTGCTGCAGCTGTGGCTGTGATGGGTGGTGGCGCTGCTGCCGGTGGCGAAGCCGCTGAAGAAAAAACAGAATTCGCAGTTCACTTGGCTTCATTTGGAGATGCAAAAATCCCGGTTATGAAAGCTGTTAAAGAGGCTCTAGGTCTTGGTCTTAAAGAAGCCAAGGACTTGGTAGAAGCTGCTCCAACAGTTGTTAAAGAAGGAATGAAGAAAGAAGATGCAGAGGCTTTGAAGAAAACTATTGAAGAAGCGGGAGGAAAGGTTGAATTGAAATAATCTCTCTTACTTTTGCCTTGAAGCAAAAGTAACAACCCGCCCGAACGTACCGCGTTCGGTACGGGCGGGAAATTCAAACGGTCAAAACTCTTCGTTTTAAATTAGTATTTAATTGAAGAGATAAATAAAGGAATCGAAACATTCACAAAAACCCGCCTTTCCGGCGGGTTTTTGTTATTCTAGAAAGCCATAACAAAACAAAAAAGGGAAAGTGTCTATTTTGATTAAGGTGTCTGTTTTCTTGTATAATGACAACAGCAAAACAGGACGATATTATCAAACTAATCTTTTTAACAGAATGGATATTTTAGGAAAACTTTTTAGCAGTGTACCGCTTGTGAAAGTCATGAGGCTTTTTCTCATGAATCCAGAAACCGGTTTTGAGACGAAAGAAGTTGCGGCACGAGCACAGATTAAAGAAAGCTCTGCCAGGACAGAACTAAACTTGCTCAAATCTGCAGGAATGCTTAAGAAGAAAAACTTTGTAAAAGAAGTGGAAGTAAAAAATAAAAAAGGAACGTCTTTTGTCAAAAGGAGAGTAGAGGGCTGGACTTTAGATCCCGAATTTAAATATATTGACCCACTTCAAAGTCTGTTGATCGGCAGTGACAGGATAGACAGAAACGATCTCATAAAAAGGTTGAAGCCCGCAGGCAGGATCAAATTGCTAGTAATTGCCGGAGTGTTTATTCGAGATCCGGAAAGCCGCGCTGATATGCTGATTGTTGGTGACAACCTAAAAATGAAAACCTTGGGGAATATTGTAAAAACGATGGAATCAGAAATCGGCAAAGAGCTTAAATATGCGGTCTTTACCAGTGAAGAATTTAAATATAGAGCAAATATGTACGACAAACTAGTCTGCGATATATTTGAATTTGACCACGAAGAACTTATTAAGTCTCCTGATTTATCCACAGAATCACTCAAAAGGCGCTACATATAAATTGTTATAATATAAGTGTACTTTAGAAAAGGTCGTATTTTTAAAGTTATAAATTATTATATTTCTTAGAATTTAGAAATAAAAATATAGCTATATGTTTATTCAAACATGGGGAGATGTATTCAGTGCTTCATTGCAAGGATTGTGGATCGGGTTTGTTAATTTTGTGCCAAACCTAATCATCGCGATAGTGATATTCATTATCGGTTGGGCAATCGGTGCTGTTGTTAGTAGAGCTTTGGCTCAAGTAGTTAACGCTTTGAAGGTCAACAAACTTCTTGAAAGTGTTGGTCTTAAGGATGCTTTATCACGAGGAGGTTTCAAGCTTGACCTGGGTGTTTTCTTGGGAGAAATTGCAAAATGGTTCATCGTTGTGGTGTTCCTTATGACATCTCTTGAGGTACTCGGTCTTAATCAAGTAAACAGCTTCCTTGGAACTGTTGTTCTTGGTTACTTGCCACAAGTATTCATCGCTGCTCTTATCCTTATAATCGCAACACTCGTCTCTGACTTTGTTCGCAGATTGGTTGAAGGATCAGCTCGCGCGTTGGGTGTTCGATCTGCAAG
>CAZKOZ010000054.1:0-3641 GCA_964554525.1 uncultured Candidatus Saccharibacteria bacterium
TTCCTAATGATATATTTAGAGAGTTAAGTGTTTCCAAGGTGTAGGAAAGGATTAGGAATTTAATTCATGAGACCAAATGCTCATTTTTATTGTCCTTTATTCGATTTTTTGCTAAAATACACTCATGATAATTACATATTTAGGCAAACAATTCTTTAAAATCCAACAGGGAGATACTGTGGTTGCAATTAATCCAATCAGCAAAGAATCAAAAGAATTTAATAAGGCAAAATTTGGTTCAAATATCGTAATATCCACCACCAATCATCCGGATTTCAATGGAGTCGAATCTGCTTCTTTTGGTGATGCGACTCCTTTTGTTATAAATGGGCCCGGCGAATATGAAGTTGGAAATGTTTTTGTTCGTGGATTTATCTCTTCAGCCGAAATAGACAAGAAAAAATACATAAACACAATTTATTTAATAAAAGTGGAAGATATCGATATCTGTTTTTTGGGTCCCTTGGACAGCAAAGATTCTTTGTCAAAAGACTTGGGCGAGGAGATTGACGAGCCGGATATAATCTTTGTTCCGATTAACGGGCAAAGCACTATAGATGCAGCCGCCGCGGTTAAAATCGCAAATTCCTTCAACGCCAAAATGGTTATACCGATGGATTATGACAAAGAAAGCATCAAAACTTTTATTAAAGAGACAAGTTCAGAGGATGTTAAGCCGCTGGAAAAGTTGACCTTAAAGAAAAAAGATTTCACCAGTGGCAAAATTACTGTTGCGCTTTTAGATTTTTAATCCGTTATGTCTTTTGTTAAAAAGCTAAAAAGCAGACCCGAAGATATAAAAAACAGAATCGCCATATTTGCGGCAATTTCTGTAACAGCTATAATCGTACTTGTTTGGATGCTTGTTTTGAAAAATAGAAACACCGATGAAGATGTTAACAAAAGATCCATGCGTGAAGATTTGAAACCTTTAATGATGATCTTTGGCGGAGCAAAAGACGGTTTTAATGAAATAAAAAACAACACTAAAAATACCGAATAATTACTTTAAATATGGCAAAATCAGAAGAACAAAAAAATAATACAAATGACAAGATTATAGAATCAAACATTGTTAAAGAGATGAAAGATTCTTATCTTTCTTATGCGATGTCGGTTATCACCTCGCGCGCGCTTCCTGATATTCGCGACGGGTTAAAACCGGTACATCGCCGAATTCTTTTTTCTATGCACAAGCTTGGGGTAACTTCCAGCGCCAAATTTGTAAAGTCTGCAAGAATTGTCGGAGACGTTATCGGTAAATATCACCCGCATGGAGACTCTTCGGTTTATGATGCGATGGTTAACACTGTTCAGGAATTCTCTTTTCGTTATCCGCTCGTTATTGGGCAAGGAAACTTTGGCTCAATTGACGGCGATTCTGCCGCGGCGATGCGTTATACAGAGGCGAAAATGTCAAAGTTCTCCGGCGATCTTTTGCGTGATATCGAAAAAGACACAGTAGATTTTCGTCCAAACTTCGACGATACCTTGAAAGAACCAAGCGTGATGCCAGCCTCCGTGCCTAACCTACTTTTAAACGGAACTCTTGGCATTGCTGTTGGTATGGCAACAAATATTCCTCCTCACAACTTGAGAGAAGTTGTGGATGCGACGCTTCATTTGATAGACAATCCGAAAGCCGCGACAGAAGACTTGGCGGAATTCGTGCAAGCGCCGGATTTTCCAACCGGCGGTCTTATCTACAACAAAAAAGATATTTTGGCGGCATATTCCACCGGTCGCGGAGGAGTTGTTTGTCGCGGCGAAGCTGAAATAGGGGAGTCAAAAGTTGGTCAGTCGCAAATCATCATTACTTCAATTCCTTACAGGGTAAACAAAGCAAATCTAATAACTCAAATTGCCGATCTTTTCCGTGATAAAAAACTCCAAGGATTAAAAGACTTGAGAGATGAATCAACAACAGATATTCGCATTGTTATTGATCTAAAAAGCACAGCGCATCCTCAAAAAGTTTTAAATACTCTGTACAAACACACTCAGCTTGAACAAAATTTCAACTTCAACATGGTTGCTTTGGTTGACGGAGTTCCCCAAACTCTCTCGCTTAAAGATTTTTTGTCTGAATTCATATCGCACAGGCAAGTTGTTGTAACTCGCCGAACCAAATTCGATTTAGCCAAAGCTGAAGCCAGAGCGCATATTTTGGAAGGTTTGAAAATGGCTCTTGATCAAATCGACGCCGTCATAAAAACAATCAGGGCTTCAAAAGACAAAGACGAAGCAAAAGCCAATTTGATGAAAAAATTCAAATTCTCTGAGCTTCAAGCCATGGCTATTTTAGATATGCGACTGCAAAAGCTTGCAGGTCTCGAAAGGAAAGAAATCGAAGATGAGCTAAAAGAAAAACTTACTTTAATAAAATATCTAAAAAGCCTTTTGGCTGATCCTAAAAAGATTCTCGCTGTTATTTCCGAGGAGCTTAAAGAGATTCGTGAAAAATATTCTGACGATCGTCGCACAAGAATCATAAAAGGCGGAGTCAAGTCAATTTCTGAAGAAGATTTGATTCCGGAAAAAGATTCTGTCTTGGTCTATACTCTGGGTGGCTATGTTAAGAGAACAGATCCGTCTGAATATCGAAGTCAAAAACGCGGCGGTGTCGGTGTGGTGGATTTGGAAACAAAAGAAGAAGATGTGGTGACGCATCTTTTGAACACTTCTACTCATAGCGATCTGCTTTTCTTCACAAATCTTGGCAAGGCTTATCAGATTAAAATGTTTGAAATTCCGGAAGGTCGTCGAGCGACAAAAGGTAAGTCAGTTATGAATTTCTTGTCTTTGTCAGTGGAAGAAAAAGTTACTTCGATTGTGGCTATGGATAAAGACAAAAAAGCGAATAGTGAATTTTTGCTTTTGGTAACCCGCCAGGGTGTCGCCAAAAAAGTCTCTGCTGATAGTTTTAAAGAAGTTAGAAGAAGCGGCTTGATAGCTATAAAACTTTCATCCGGTGATGAACTTTATTCAGCTAGTTTTATAGACAAAACAGACGAGGCGATTGTTGCCACAAAAAAGGGTCAGTCTATTAGATTTAAAGCTTCAGATATTCGTGAAATGGGTAGATCTGCCGGCGGGGTGCGTGGAATGAAGCTCGGAAAAAGCGATGCTGTTGTTGGTGTCGGTGTTATAAAAAAGGACGCAAAGGATGCTTCGCTTATGGTGATGTCTGAAAACGGATTTGGAAAGAGAACAAATATTAAAGAATACAAAGTTCAAAAACGTGGCGGTAGCGGTATTAAAACAGCCAAAATAACTTCAAAAACCGGAGATTTGGTTGTTGCCGCTCTTGTTACGCCGGAAGTGTCGGAAATCATTGCCATTTCAAAGAAAAGTCAGGTTATAAAAACCGATATTGAATCAATCCCAATGCTCGGCAGACAGACACAAGGTGTAAAAATAATGAAACCTCGCGCCGGAGATTCTTTGGCATCGCTTGCTTGTTTATAAAAACTTGTATCAAATCCATATAACTCATATAATGTTGCTATGAGTTTACATAATTTTTCTTTTTCTGATCCAAAAAAAATAATTTCTAGCTGGCCAATTGCCAAGGGTTCGGTTGTGGCTGATTTTGGCGCCGGTTCCGGTCACTACTGTGTTCATCTTTCAAAAAAGGTGGG
>CAZKOZ010000055.1:0-3592 GCA_964554525.1 uncultured Candidatus Saccharibacteria bacterium
GTTCTTTTGTAACCCATGTTCTTATGGATTTAAGGTTGAACGAACGTTTTACTCGCTGGGAAGTATAGCACATTCATATGTTTTGTCAAGTTTTTGGTTGGTTTAGGATAAAAAAGCGGGGGAGAGAACATCAAAACAAAACAAAGAAACTTTTGGTCAAGATTTGGAAAATTCGCCAAAAACCCATATTTTAAGCCATTTTTGAGTCTTGACAAACAAAAAATTTAAGGTATTGACAAAAAAAATCGCCCATGCTAAGATATGGACGTAAGTCCCGTCGGGGCTTTTTTGTTTGGCTCAATGTGTAAAAACAGGTCGCCAGGCAAAAGAACGTTCCAATCAAATAAGATTAAAAGTTTAAAGCAAAAGCTTTTGCTTTTTTGATTCGAGCGAATACTACCACGGTGTTGTCGGAGCGAAACCGTCGACTATGAGTAAAATATATAAGGCATTTAGCAATTCGTTGCATTCATTTATCCTCTTGCCACTTTTGGTAACTAACGTTTCCGTCGGAGTTGATAGCAAGATCAATCTGTCGGCTTTAGAGGATAAGATTAGGTCTGGATTCGGTATTACCGAAATCGTAGATGAACATAGTGCTCTTTTAGAAGAAAAAAAGATAAAGGCTGCCAAGATTGACGCGTATTTTGCCCAGTGGAATCTACCGGCTTCCGGTTACGGAATGGCGATGGTGGAATCTGCTGAAAAGTATGGTCTTGATTGGAGACTAATTCCAGCTCTGGCAAAACTAGAGACAACTGGTGGAAAGCACACTTGTAAAAACCCAAAGGGTAAAAATAACTGGTTTGGATGGGGATCTTGTAAGATTTCGTTTGATTCTGTTGAAGAATCATTTGATGTTATTGCGAGAAACCTAACAGGGAATAATCCTAAGACTGAAAAGTTTTATAAGGATAAAACAGTAGAACAAATTCTCGCTGTTTATAACCCGCCGGCTACTCCAGGTATCACACCTGGATATCACAAGCTTGCTTTCAAGATCATGGACGAGATTGAAAATATTGAAGTTTCGATTTCAAGTTCAAGTGAATATCTTGTTATGAATAGGTAAAAACAAAAACACACATCTCGCGATGTGTGTTTTTGTTTTGCCAAAAAAGTAAGCCCGCGACCTTGCGGCGCGGGCTTGCGATATGTTCATGACGGGAACACCAACTTTCCTTGGTATTCTTCACGGACTGCAACGCGGGCCAGATGTCTTTGGTATTCCAGGTAATTACTCCTGCTCACCAAGGACATCAGGATACGGAAAGCCTTGCGGTTTCTCCTTGGATCCTTGTTGGTTGCTTTTTGAAAGAGGTGCTGAAGGATGTTCCTAAAGACTTGATCTTCTTGCGTGTTTGGGTACGTGGCTCTGTAGTCCCCGTAGAGCTTTTTGTACTGACGCCTTATTTCTTCAAAGGCCTCTTCGCTAAAGAGACTTTTGAAGAAACGTTTGATGTAACTCTTGAGCTTTTCTGGACTGCTTTCGCATATATCCAAAAGCTTTTTCAACATCTCTTCATTTTTCCGCCCGTCTTGATACCTGACAGGCAGAAGGTCTAAGACTTTTTTAGATTCCATTGGAAAGGGCTTTTGGTTTCTGTAATTCTACTATCTGCTGGCTATTATGTCAATCAAATCTCTTTCAAAGATTCTATAGTGATACTTTTTTCATCATTGCGTATATTGATTTTGCCACGCAGAGCCACACACTTATTTTCAACCAATATGTTTGCAAACTGCCTGAAAGCTTCAGGGAAAATAACGGCTTCCATAGCTCCATCTAGGTCTGAAATTTTGACAAAAGCCATCTGTTCTCCTTTTTTAGTTATCAATTTTTTAACGTTTTCGATTATCACAGCGCAGACCACAGTCATACTTTTGTTGCCTGATTCGTGAAGTTTTTTCAAACTTATGCCACTTTTTTCTATCTTATCTTTAACTCTTTCCAGCGGATGTCCGGAAATATAAAGTCCCAAAAGTTCTTTTTCCCATGAGAGCTTTTCTTCTTGCGATGCTGACTTCGCTTCAAATATTTTGAGTTGTGATTTTGGCGCCATGTCTCCGCTAAATAGTGTTCCTTGATTTTTATCTACCTTGCCGAAAGATTTATTAAACTCCAAAAGCTCTTCCATGTTTTGGAGGAAAACTCCGCGATCGCCGAAGCTATCCATTGCGCCGGCTTTGATCAGCGCTTCTAATGATTTTTTTGTCAGGTTCCTGTGCTGAACACGCTCTAAGAAGTTTTCCATGGAAGGAAAATTTCCCCGCGTTTTGCGTTCTTCTATGATTGCATCAGAAATATCAACTCCTAGGTTTTTGATTGTATAAAAACCAAAGCGGATTTTATCCAGTTTATTTTTATCTTCGTTTTTAATGACAGTAAAGCCTCCAAAACATTCGTTGATGTCGGGCGATAAAACCTCTATGCTCATTTTTTTACACTCGTTGATGATCTCGGCAACTCTTTCCACATCGCCGGATTCGGCGGTCAAAATCGCCGTCATATATGGAACAGGGAAGTTAGCTTTCATATAGGCTGTCTTGTACGCCAAATTTCCGTAGCTGGCAGCGTGTGCTTTGTTAAAACCATAGGCGGCAAAAGGCTCAATCAAAGCCCAAAGCTCCTCGGCTTTTTTCTCTGTCATGCCATTCTTGAGAAGCCCTTCTACCAATTTTCCTTTTTCGGCTGCCATAACTTCCGGAATTTTTTTACCCATCGCCTTTCGAAGTTTGTCAGCTTCAAGCCAAGAATATCCGGCAAGTTTAATCGCAATCATCATCACGTCGTCTTGGTAGGTGATAACACCATAGGAAAGATCCAAAATGTCTTTCATTCGGGGATCCAAATATCTCACAAGTCTTGTATTGTGTTTTCTTTTGATATATTCAGGAATCATTTCCATCGGTCCGGGACGATAAAGGGCGACCATGGCGTTGATGTCGTCAATCTGAGATGGCACAAGTTCTTTCAGATATCTTGTCATTCCGGATGATGAAAGCTGGAAAACCCCCATGGTTTCTCCGCGCGCTAGCATCTCGTAAGTTTTTTTGTCATCTGTGGGAATATTTTCAATATCTATTTTTACATTTTCAATTTTATCTACCAGCTTTATCGCGTCGGCCAAAATTGCCAAGTTTCTAATTCCGAGGAAGTCAAATTTAATAAGTCCAGCAGCTTCAACAGAGTGCATGTCGTATTGAGTAATTATTTTTCCGCCTTTAGGGTCAAGTTGCACAGGGGAATAGTCGTAAACCTCTGTTGGAGAAATAACCACACCGGCAGCGTGAACGGAGATATGTCTGGCGGAACCTTCAATTTTTTTAGCGGTGTCTATGATTTCTTTTACGGCCTTGTCGGTTTCGTACATTTGCTTAAGCTCAGGTTCAATGCCAAGAGCGATGTTTATCGTCATCGGAAAACCTTGCTTGCCAAGGGGAATAAGTTTGGCAATTTTATCACCCACATCATATGGATAGCCCAGCGCTCTGGCAACGTCGCGCACAGAACCGCGAGCCTGCATCGTACCGAAAGTACCAATCTGCGCCACAGCTCTTTCTCCGTATTTTCTTTTTGCATATTCAATAA
>CAZKOZ010000056.1:0-3500 GCA_964554525.1 uncultured Candidatus Saccharibacteria bacterium
GCCAAGATTCGCGATAACAAAAAACCGGAACCATACAAAGGTAAGGGTATTCGTTATGAAAATGAACACATTAAAAGAAAGCAAGGCAAGAAGTCTGCGTAATAGTCTATCTTTATTTATATGAAATCTATAAATTCTAAAACAGCAAAAAGAGCTAGAATAAAAAAGAAGATTCGTTCAAAAATCTCTGGATCTTCGGCACGCCCAAGACTGTCTATCTATAAGTCAAACAGCAATATTTATGCTCAGATTGTTGATGATACTCTCGGCAAAACTCTTGCTTCGGCATCGGATGTTAAGGATACGAAGGGAACGAAAAAAGAAAGAGCTGTTTCTGTTGGCAAGCTTATTGCCGAAAGAGCTGTATCCTTAAAAATCGGAGAGGTTGTTTTTGATCGTAATGGATTCAACTATACAGGCAGGGTCAAACTTTTAGCAGACAGCGCTCGTGAAGCCGGATTAAAATTTTAGTAAAAAAACATGACTGAATTAGATACAAAAACAAATACTTCAACCCCTGCTTCAAGTGAAAACAAGCAGACTGGTTTTCGCAAAAATTTTACGAAGAGACCGGGTCACAATAGCGACAGAAAACCTCGCAAATTCTCTGAAAGACCAAAACCAGAATTTGATCAGAAAATTTTGAGCATAAGACGAGTAACTCGTGTTATGGCGGGAGGAAGAAGATTCTCTTTTTCTGTGGCGATGTTGATCGGTGACAGAAAAGGTTCTGTTGGTATCGGGCTTGGTAAGTCGTCTGACACAACCTTGGCTATCTCCAAAGCTGTGGCAGCAGCTCGAAAAAATATGATTAAGCTTCGATTAACTGAAGAGATGTCTATTCCTCATGAAGTTTCAGCCAAGTATAAAGCCTCAGAAGTTTTTATTATGCCAAACAGTGGTCGTGGTATTGTGGCTGGTGGCGCAGTTCGTGACATCTTAAATCTTGGAGGTCTTAAAAATGTTACAGGAAAAATCCTTTCACGAAGCAAAAATCAGATAAACAATGCGCGAGCAGCAGTGAAGGCTTTTGAAAAATTAAAATCACATAAGTAAAAATTCTTATGCAATTAAATAACCTTAAAAGAAAAACAAAAAACCCAAAAAAGAAAGACGTTGGTCGTGGAGGCAAGAGGGGTAAAACCTCTGGTAGAGGGCACAAAGGGCAGGGCCAGCACGGTAGCCACGGACTAAGACCGCAGATGCGTGATATAATAAAGAAGTTTCCAAAACTTCGAGGTCACGGAAAGAATCGCGGACGAACAGTAAACTCAAGCATTGTTAAGCCTGTTGCTGTTAATCTGTCAGTTCTTGATGCCAATTTTAAAGATGGAGATATTGTATCGCCAAAAACATTGATGAAGAAAGAAGTTATAATGTCTCTAAAAGGCAAAACCCCAGAAGTCAAAATTCTTTCATCTGGTGAAATTACAAAGAAGGTGAAAGTGGTTGGATGTCTTGTGTCAAAGACTGCTGCAGACAAATTGACCAAGGCGGGAGGAACAGTAAAAATATAAATAAATTTATAAAACAGTATGAATTTTTGGACAAAACTAAAAATAGCGTTTAAAGATAAGACTATCAGAAAAAGAATTTTGTTTGTCCTGTTTATTCTGGTTGTTTTCAGGCTGCTTGCGGCTATTCCAATACCGGGCGTAGACACATTTCGTCTCCAGGGATTTTTGGACAGCAACCAATTTCTAAGCATACTTAATATTTTCTCTGGTGGCGGATTGTCAGCCTTGTCTATTGTGATGCTCGGGGTTGGACCATATATTACAGCTTCTATCGTAATGCAGCTTTTGACAATGATCTCTCCAAGGATTAAGTCTATGTACCATGAAGAGGGTGAAATCGGAAAGCAAAAGTTCTCACAATATTCTCGTTTACTCACTGTGCCGCTTGCGTTTATTCAAGGATTTGCGCTTATGAAGCTTTTGGAAAGCCAAGGTATTCTTGTTGATATGATGGCTTTTGATAAGGCTGTTGCTTTGATTGTTATAACTGCCGGTACTATGTTTTTGACATGGCTAGGCGAATTGATTACAGAAAAAGGAATTGGTAATGGTGTATCTATTATCATATTTGCTGGTATTGTTGCTGGATTGCCGGCTCAGATATATCAACTTCTCTTTAGTTTTAATCAGGCCGATATTCCTCTTTACGTTGCCTTTCTTGCTGTAACCGCGCTTGTTATTGCCGGAGTTGTTTTGATAACAGAAGCTGAAAGACTTATTCCAATAACTTATGCAAAGCAGGTTAGGGCTGGCGGATCAGCTTTAGGTCAATCTTCATATTTGCCGCTTAGGATAAATCAAGCGGGTGTGATGCCGATAATCTTTGCGCTATCAATTTTGTCTCTACCTCAAATGTTGTCAGGGGTTATGATCGCTTCCAAAATCTCTATCATCAGCAGTATTGGTAATTGGTTTGTCTGGTTTTCTCAAGCGACTCTTTGGTATTCTGTGGTGTACTTTGTGTTTGTTTTTGCTTTTACTTATTTCTATACAGCCATAACTTTTGAACCGGATTCTGTGGCAACAAACCTGCAAAAAAACGGCGCGTTTATACCGGGTATTAGACCAGGAGTTTCGACAACCGAATATATAAGTAAAATTGTTACCAGAATAACTTTACTCGGCGCGTTGTTTTTGGGTGTGGTGGCGGTCTTGCCATTTATCATGCAGCAGATAACAGGACTATCAACTTTGGCAATCGGAGGAACAGCTCTTCTTATCGTTGTGTCTGTTGTGCTCGATATTCTGAAAAAGATCGATGGTCAAATCTCAATGAGGCAATACTAAAATTGTCTGTGTTACAATAAATCGCATGGACAAACAACAGACATTCATATTATTTGGAAGATCTGGCTCCGGAAAAGGGACGCAGGCAAAGCTTCTGATTGAATATTTAGAGAAGAATAAAAATAACGGAAATCTCTACATTGAGACGGGACAACATTTCCGCAATTTTATCGCAAAAGAAGAAAACCATTTGGCAACACTTACGCGAAAAGTTTTGGATGAAGGCGGGCTTATGCCGGTCTTCATGCCGATTTGGCTTTGGACGGGAATTTTAGTTGATCAGTTTAAGGGAACAGAAGATCTGATTTTGGATGGACTTTGTCGCCGTCCGGATGAAGCGCTGGTTCTTGATTCAGCTGTTAAATTTTTGGGAATTGAAAAACCAAATGTTATTTACATAAATACAGGCAAAGACTGGTCTTTAAAACGTTTGAAAGAACGTGGACGCGAAGACGATGACAAAGAAGAAGATATGAAAAGAAAACTTGAATGGTTTGACTGGCAAGTTGTTCCGGCAATGTCATATTTTCACGAAAGCAAAGACTATAATTTTCTTGAGATAAACGGTGAACAATCCATAGAAGATGTTCACAAAGAAATTCTAAGTAAAGTTTTTGGTAATGATAAAAATTAAAACAAAAGAAGATATTGAAAAGTTGCGAGTCGGTGGCAAACGACACGCTTTCATTTTGAAAG
>CAZKOZ010000057.1:0-3451 GCA_964554525.1 uncultured Candidatus Saccharibacteria bacterium
AGTGGAAATGACGGTGGTGCTACATATCATACACGACGTGGTTTTGAGAAATTTCTTTTTAGATTCACAATCGTACTGGCAATCCTGCTTGTTGTTTCTTCTATCATCGCAATCATCTAGTTCGTGGCACTATGAGCTATGAAAAAAGAAAAAAATGGGTTTTTCCCCTCTAAAGAAGAAGTAAGTAGATCTATAAATTCTTTCAATAATTGGCAAATATCAATATTCTTGATATTTCTTGTTGGCATGATTGCCAGCGCTTTTTTGTTGCTTGATAAAATAAACAATAAATTTTTAATTGAACGACCAATAGAAGGAGGCGCTTTTGTGGAAGGAGTGATAGGATCGCCAAGATTTATAAATCCGGTTTTGGCCAATAGTCAAACCGACAAGGATCTAAGCGCGCTTATTTTTAGCGGATTAATGAAAAAAAACCAAGACGGAACACTGGAAAAAGATTTGGCGGAAAATTACGAGATATCATCAGATGGGATGACTTATGTTTTCACCTTAAGAGATGACGCTTTTTTTCATGACAACAAAAAAGTAACGCCCGACGATATTCTTTTCACAATAACAAACATTCAAGATGGCAGATTAAAAAGCCCTGTTCAAGCACAATGGGAAAACATCTCAATAAAAAAGATTGATGAAAAAACCATCGAATTCAAATTACCGGAAGTCCGTAAGACATTTCTAGAAAATTCATCAATAGGAATATTGCCGTCACATCTTTGGCAAGATCTTGATACTGATGATTTTATTTTTTCAGATAAAAATATTCATGCGATTGGGTCTGGACCTTATAAAATCTCTAAAATCACCCAAAAGAAAAACGGACTCATTGAAAGCGTCTCACTAAAACCATTTAAAAATCATTACTCAAAGAAACCTTATATATCCAATATAAAGTTTAAATTTTATAAAAATGAAGAGGATTTATTAAACGCTTTTAATAAAAATAAGATTGACCAAATAAACGCTATTAGCCCCTTTACAGCAAGGTCACTGAGTGAAAAAGGGCACAAAATTGTAAACGTAAACCTCTCAAGAATATTTGGTGTTTTCTTAAATTCCAATAAACAAGAAATATTTCGCAACAAAAATATTGTGCGCGCTATCAACCTTGCGATAAATAAAGAAAAGATAGTGGAAGAGGTCCTTGGCGGATACGGCAAAACAATAGATAGCCCAATTCCCGCGCACCTATACCAAAGAGCGGGCGAAACTGAAGAAGTGTCGATGGAAGAAAGAATAATCGAGGCAAACTCAATCCTGGAAAAAGAAGGCTGGAGAATGGGAGAAGACGGGATGCGAACAAAAGACGAAAAGGTTTTAGCGTTCTCTATCTCAACAGGCGATGCAAATGAACTGAAATCTGTGGTTCAACAAATAAAAGAAGATTTACAAAAAATAGGCATAGCGGTAGAAATTAAAATATTTGAAATCAACAACCTTAATCAAAACATAATCCGCCCACGCGATTATGAATCCCTATTCTTTGGACAAATCATAAGTAATGAATCAGATTTATTTGCCTTCTGGCATTCGAGCCAAAGAAGCGACCCGGGTTTAAATATCGCCAGTTACACCAATAGTAGAGTCGATGGTTTATTGGACAAAGTTTCAAGGGGAACAGATTCGGAAGAAAAACTAAAGAATCTTAAAGAAATTGAAGATGAGATATTAAAAGATATGCCGGCAATCTTTATCTATTCCCCGGATTTCATTTATGTAACAAACGAAAAAATTAAAAATATAAAACTCGAAAACATGATATTTCCATCAGAGAGAATACTAAATATTGATGACTGGTATATAAGAACAGAAAAAATATGGAAATTTCTAATTAAATAAAAAGTTAAAAATTAAAAATAAGATATATGATAAACAAAAAACCATACAGAAAAACATCTGAAGGAGGGCAAGGAGCAAGAGGCAGAGGCGGAATGAACCGTTTTGGTGGTCACCAAAGAAGCGCAGGGGGTCAAAAAAAACATCACGGATCGGATTCTTCTGGTAATAGAAGATCCTTTGGAAAAAAGGAGTTGAGCATTACTCCACCGCTAGAGAAAAATAATATTAGAATAATCCCGCTTGGCGGCGTGGAAGAAATTGGTCGCAACATGACCATGGTTGAGTTAAATGACCAAATAATCGTCATTGACGCAGGTCTTGGTTTTGCCGATGAAGATAATCCGGGAATTGACTACATGGTTCCGAATACTAAATATTTGGAAGCAAACAAGCATAAGATCAAAGCGATGGTCATTACTCACGGACACCTAGACCACATTGGCGGTATTCCCTACTTGATTGAAAGAATTGGAAATCCACCGATTTATACACGAGAATTTGGCGCGTTACTTATCAAAGCCAAGGCGACAGATTTTCCCGGGCTTAAATTAAATATAAAAGTCGTGGAAGCTGACGACGGCACTTTGCCAATTTCAGAAGATTTTAAAATTCGATTTTTTGGTTTGACTCACTCAATTCCAGATTCAACCGGAGTTATCATTGAAACCCCTTATGGCGATATTGTATCCACGGGAGATGTTCGCGTAGACAATGACAATGGTGTTCCCCTACCAAAGGAAATTGAGCAGTACAAAATGTTTAAAGACAGAAATGTACTGCTTATGACAATGGACTCAACCGGTATTCCTTACCCTGGATGGTCAGCATCAGAAGCCGAGGTTGTAAAAACAATAGATAAAATAATTAAAGATGCTTCCGGCAGACTTATAATCGGTACTTTTGCTTCTCAAGTAGAGCGTATTTTGGAATTTATCAATTCCGCAACCAGATACGGCAAATATGTTGTTGTTGAGGGAAGATCAATGAAGACCAATGTTGGTATCGCCAAAGAACTTAAGCTTACAGATTTTAAACACATCATTGATATAGAAGAAATGGATGATTACCCACCACACAAGATTGTGATGATTGTAACGGGCGCCCAAGGAGAAGAGTTTGCAGCTCTTATGCGCATGTCAAACGGAACCCACAAACAAGTTAAGCTTGGTCCAACAGATACTATAGTTTTGTCATCTTCTGTTATTCCTGGAAATGAAGCAGCAGTCGACAATCTAAAAGATAATCTTTATCGCGGAGACGCAAAAGTTATTACATATATGGACAATGTTGTTCATGCTTCCGGGCATGGTAAACGTGGAGAGCTTGAATGGCTACACAAACAAATAAAATACAAATTCTTTATGCCCGTGCATGGACACCACCACAGACTTAAAATGCACGCAGAACTTGCAGAGAGCTTAGGTTGTCCAAAAGAAAATATTATCGTGCCGGACAATGGCAGTATTATTGAAATCCGAAACGGCGGAAAAGAAATCATAAAGCTTAAAGAAAAAGTTCCGGGCGACCCGGTTATAATTGACGGTCTTTCTGTTTCCGACACGCAGCACCTCGTCATCCGCGACAGAAAAGCTTT
>CAZKOZ010000058.1:0-3313 GCA_964554525.1 uncultured Candidatus Saccharibacteria bacterium
CCGGCATAACTGCCGGCCTTTATTATTTCTTCGCCTCTGTGAAAGTTACGTGCTTTCGCAAAGTTTTGTCATATTTACGAAGCTTAAGCTTGTCAGGGTTTTGCTTTTTGTTTTTAACAGTCCTGATGATGTGCTTTGAACCCTCGCTTTTCATTTTTATTAGTGTATCTTGTGACATGGTATTTTCTTTAATTACTTTGCCATATTAGCATAAAAATATAATTTTGCAAGATTACCCTTAAAACAAAATATAAAGCACTATCGGCAACATCCAAGCCGTGAAATCAATGATTCCCTTTTGCGTTTTTTGTCCATAATAATGTGGATGCAGGTAAAACTCTTGCACAGCGACAGCAATAGTAACCAAAACCAAAAAAGCAAAGCCGTTGAAAAAGCTAAGGTGAACAAACATCAAATGCGCTACCAAAACCAGGAAAACAGAACCTAAAACATGAAAGACTTGTCGCCATAAAAGAAGCTTTGGCGAACGCCAATCGTAAGCATCACCAAAAAGTTTTTTATTTTTCTCAGCAAGAGCAAGATAGGCGGCTTCCCCAGAAACCAGCTTGCCCTCACTTGTAACTTCTGAAAACGGATAAAGCCGTTCCGGAAAAGTTATGAGATAATCATGAAATTTTTTAAGCCGCGTCCACATATCTAAGAATTTTTTCTCTTCCACTCGTAAGCGACAATCGCCGCCGAAACCGAAGCGTTTAAAGATTCCACTTCGCGTTCCATTGGAATTTGAATAGTATAATCGCAAGACTTTTGCACACTGTCGCGAAGTCCCTCGCCTTCGTTTCCAATAACAATAGCCGTCGGCGTGTCATATTTTTCTTCCCAAACATTTTTGCCTTCGCCCATTTTAAGTCCAACGACCCAAAACTTCGCGTCTTTTAGTTTTTTGATAGCGTCGTTGATATTTGAAACGATAACAATCGGGACTTTGGTAATTGCTCCGGCGGAAGTTTTAAAAACCGTGCCGTTTATCGGAGCTTGGCGGTGCTTTGAAAGAATCACCGCCGCCGCGCCGCTTGCCGCCGCGACACGAATAATCGCTCCGACGTTGTGCGGATCTTCAAGTTCGTCCATGACAAAAACAAGCGGGTTTTCATCCGGATTCAAATTCTCTAGCCAGTCGCGAATTTCCACACCTTTAAACTCTTTCAGCTCGGCAATAACTCCTTGGTCGTTCACATCGCCAACCAATTTCTCAAGCTTATTTTTTGGGGACTTGATAAAGGGAATTTTGTGCTTTCGGACATAATTCTTCAGCTCTTCAAAAACTTCGTCTTTGACAGTCTCGTGAACGATAACCTGAGCCACGTTTTTCGGATCGTGCAAAAGCGCCTCCTCAACAGGCTTCCTTCCATAAATATAGAAACTTGATTTCTTTTTATACATGGTGACACAATACAGAAAAAATTGGTTTTTGGCAAATTACTTATAATATCGGAATGGTTTATTGCAAATAACAACTTTCGTGATAAAATGGTGATATGGCTAGAAGATGGACAAAAGAAGAGGAGGATTTTTACGCAAGAGAGCTTAGAAATTTGTATTCCAAGCAAAATCTTTCCCTTAAAGAGGTTTCAGAAAAATTAAAACTGCCTCAAAGCACCCTATACGACAGACTGATAAGACTAAATATAGAAATTCAAAAAGAAGAAAAGGAGGGTTTTCTAAACAAGAGAAGAAATTTTAATATTCCAGAAAAAAGAAGTAATGACCTGGCAGAGTTTTTTGGAATAATGCTAGGCGATGGATGCTTAAACAAATATCAAGTAATAGTCACTCTTGGAAATAAAGAAATTTCTTACGCTAAACATGTCTGTAAAGTATTAAAAAGTATTTTTAATATTACGCCTAAAATTTCCACAAGAAAAACCGGATACGTAGATGTTTATTTTGGTTCAAAAGAAATTGTTGACTGGCTTTTAAAAGAAGGACTGGTTTTTAATAAAGTAAAATCTCAAGTTGATATACCAGGATGGATTTTGGAAAAAGAATCATATATGAAAAATTTTGTTAGAGGTTTTTTTGACACAGACGGTTCGGTTTATAAGTTAAAATATGGAACTCAAATATCATTTAGGAATAAATCTGCGCCACTTTTGGCAACTTTACATAAAATGCTAAAAAAGTTAGAATACAGGACGTCAGAAATATCAAGCGCGAGTATTTATATAACTCGCCAAAATGATGTTGATAGGTTTTTTAAGGAAATATCCCCGAAAAATCCCAAGCATCAAAGGAGATATAAAACTTTGACAAAATAAATGCGTCGGTGCCAGAGTTGGTCAATTGGACTTGACTGTAAATCAAGCGCCTTCGGGCTACGCAGGTTCGAATCCTGCCCGGCGCACAAAATTTAAAAGCACCCGTTTTCACAACGGGTGCTTTTAAATTTATGTCTCGGCGGGAGCGATACAAATTTCTTTGTATCGCGTCAGGATTCGAAAGCCGGAGCCATGATGAGCGAAGCGAATCGGGCGAGGCGGGGTCGCGAACACTTAGATTTTTGTGAGTGAGCTTGCAAACGAAACAAAAAGCTTAGTGATTTGTGACCGAAACTGCCCGGCGTTTTTTACCTCACCTTATAACTTTCCAAATCAACCCGATCAAATTCAATCAATTTTTTATCAGACAAATCGTACCAAGCTCTGGCGTACGGATTTTCATCCCAAGAAAAATCAAAGGGATTTAGCTGATAGAGATAAACCGTGGACTTTAGTGGACGTCCTGGGTAGCAAAATAAAACCCATTTTTGTTGATTTTCAATATATTCATTTGGAAGTTTAACTTTGTTGTGAGTCAAAAGATAAAACATTAATACTTCTTCCAAAATAAAATTTACTTGATTCTCGCCCATTTCCCTGCCAAATATTTCAGAATCTTCTTTGACATATTTTTGGAAGATTTCATCTTTAGCATAAATCTCTTTCAGCTCACGAAACTTAACATCAAAATCTCGTGTTCCAACATAAAGCTGATTCCAAACCATGTAGTTAAAAGCGTGCTGAATCTGAAAATCAAGATTGTTCTTTTCAATTATCTTTTGAAAAGAATTTTTATGTTGTATTACTTGATGCATAAAAGAATTTTTTAATTCCGGCGCAGGTTTATCAGAATATAAGTACAAAAAGTCGCTGTAAATCATGTTTAACCCAACCAAAGGTTTATTGACCTTTGATGTGTGAAAAATTCTGACATGATCAAGACAATCTCCAGCTGATTGACCTCCTCCTCCTCCTCCGTTAAAATCCAACTTATTCATAGACAACCCAAACAAAATCAAACCTTTCTCAGGCGG
>CAZKOZ010000059.1:0-449 GCA_964554525.1 uncultured Candidatus Saccharibacteria bacterium
AACGAATTATTTATCGCAATTCTCTTTAATTTTTACTGTGGTATAGTAAAGCTATGTTTTTGATAGCGGGACTCGGAAATCCGGGAGAAAAATATAGAAAAACGAGACACAATGTTGGCTTTATCTTGCTTGATGAAGTTGTTTCTGGTTTTGAAAAAGATAAATATGCAAATGCTTGGGTTGCGAAAGATTCTTTGGGTGATAAAGAAGTAATTTTCGTAAAACCTGAAACATATATGAATGAATCAGGAAGGTCCTTTGCCGCGCTTGTAGACCGTCACAAAATTCCCAATGAAAATATTTTGGTAATTTATGATGATATTGATTTGCCTATAGGCGATTTGCGGATTTCTTTTGACCGCGGCGATGGTGGGCATAATGGCGTGAAGTCTATTGCGGCGACAATTAAGACGCGCGCGTTCCTCCGGCTTCGCGTGGGTATTGCTCCG
>CAZKOZ010000059.1:459-3230 GCA_964554525.1 uncultured Candidatus Saccharibacteria bacterium
CGCTGTTTCAAATTTTGTCTTGAAAGATTTTTCCGCGAGCGATTTGGATAAAATAAAAAACCTCGCGCCAAAAGTCAAAAAAATAATTGAAACTTTTGTAAAAGAGGGAAGAGAGAGGGCGATGAATGAGTTTAATTAAATTCTAGTCTTACTTTTTTATGATAAGAGCACTCACTGCGTCCGTCTCATATATTTCCATCGCTCGGACATTATGAAAGCAAGGCTTTCATATAATCCTCACTTGAAAATATAAAAAAGTAACAAAAAATCCCCTTATAGGGGATTTTTTGTTTTCTTAAATTATTTATTTTCTAAGTAAGTCAGAGTCATTTTTTGATCTTTTGGATCGAATAGATTGATTTGGAAATTATAAGTTTTTCCAAGCTCTATTGATTCACGAAGTTTTTCTTCCGAACCAAAAGATGAATTATGAACAAGTCCGGCAACACCTTCTTTGATAGAAACAAGCGCGCCATGTTTGTTGAATTTGATCACTACACCAGAGACAATATCTCCTTTTTTAAGTTTTCCTTCAAATTCTTTCCAAGGATTTTCTTTGAAGACCTTAAGAGATAGAGAAATCTTTCCATCTTTGATTTCAATAATTCTTGCTTTAACCTTTTCTCCAACTTTAAACATCTTTCGAGGATCTTCAATCAGACCCCAATCAATTTCTGAAATGTGAACAAGTCCCTCAAGACCATCTTCTATCTTAAGAAAGATTCCAAAATCAACAATACCGGCAATTTCACATTCAAGATCATCGCCAACACGATATTTGTCAACAACCTCCAATCTTTCTTCTTGATTTGTCGCTTTTTCAGAGAAAACAAGCTTGTCTTCTTTTGGGTTTGCTGAAAGAATGTTGACGCTTATTTTTTCACCGACAAATTTCTTTAACTCTCTTAGGATTTTGTCCTTGTCTGAATCTTCAACACGCGGATAGTGCTCCGGTCTTAATTGTGAAGCGGGAAGAAATCCTTGAATTCCTTTCCATTCTATTATAAGTCCGCCCTTATTTGCTTCCTTTACAGGAAGATCTAATATCGCTTTGCTTGCGATTAATTCTTCCGCCTCCTTCCAAACAAGAGCTTGACGAGCCTCTTTAAGAGAGAGTTCAGTGTATCCATCTTCGTTCTGAACTTCTATAATTTTAGCTTTGATTAAGTCTCCGCTCTTGGTGTTTTTTATAATATCTCTGGCGTTGATGTATTCGCGTCCAAATATTATTCCAGTACCGTAAACTCCAAGATCGACGAACACAGCCGCTTTTTGAACGTTTATAATGTGTCCTTCAACGATATCACCAGCCTTAAGCTTAAAGGGTGACCCTTCAATCATTCCCGCCAATATTTCATTTTGTTCTTTTATTGTATCCATAAAAAATTCCGCCTTTCATTAGGCGGATAAATAAAAGATTTTAGGTTTTGTTGGCAAATATTCCGCCCACAAGGTTAGCCTTAAATCCGTCTAATAATGCCAGCATTCTATTATAAAAGTACGAAAATGTAAAGGAGTTATTTTAAATTAAAGATTTCCACAAAAAATCACACAATATTACAGTGTTCTGCGATATAATTTACTTGATATTGAATTTATTGGAACCTTAATTTAAATCTCATTACCTAAAAACATAATGTACAACCCAAACCAAGTAACATATTTTGGAGAGACAGATTTTCGTGGCAAGAAAGTCCGTTTTGGTATTAAGGCGGAAGACAGATCTCGCCATGTTTATGTTATCGGTAAAACGGGTATGGGTAAGTCGACGCTTCTTGAAAACATGGCGGCGCAGGATATTAAAAACGGCGAAGGCATGTGCTTCATCGATCCGCACGGCAGCGCTATAGATACACTTATAGACTATATCCCAGAGGAGCGAATAAATGATGTCATATATTTCGCGCCTTTTGATTCTGATCATCCGATTTCTTTTAATGTTTTGGAAACTGTTCCGGAAGATCAGCGGCATCTTGTTGTACAGGGTCTTATGTCCACTTTTGATAAAATCTGGCCGGACACTTTCTCTGAAAGAATGCGCTACATCTTGAGCAACACTCTTTTGGCGCTTTTAGAGAATCCCGGCTCAACAATGCTTGGCATTAATCGCATGTATGCGGATAAGGGATATCGCGAAGAAGTCGTGAGAAATGTTACTGACCCGACAGTTAAAACTTTTTGGGAAGATGAGTTTGCCAAATGGGATGAACGCTTCATGCGTGAAGCGACCGCCGCGATTCAAAACAAAATCGGTCAGTTTACGGCAAATCCGCTAGTTAGAAATATTATTGGGCAAAAAACTTCCAGCTTTGATTTCCGTGAGGTCATGGACAAAAAGAAGATCCTGCTTATAAACCTTTCCAAGGGGCGAATTGGCGAGCAAAACGCCGGACTTTTGGGCGGTATGCTTATTACTAAAATATATTTGGCGGCGATGTCGCGCGCGGATTTGTCAAAAGCTGATATGGCGGAATTGCCACCATTTTTTCTCTTTGTGGACGAGTTTCAAAACTTTGCCAATGAATCTTTCGCCGATATTTTGTCCGAGGCCAGAAAATATAAATTGAATTTGATAATGGCGCACCAATATGTGGAGCAGATGGAAGAAGAAGTCCGCGACGCGGTTTTTGGCAACGTTGGAACGACCATAACTTTCCGTGTTGGACCGCTTGATGCCGAGCTTTTGGAAAAAGTTTTTGTGCCGACTTTCACACAAGAAGACATCGTGAACCTGGGACGATTTCAAATCTACCTGACCCTGATGATAGATG
>CAZKOZ010000060.1:0-3132 GCA_964554525.1 uncultured Candidatus Saccharibacteria bacterium
CTCTGGGACAATGCGGTCGTCATCGACTGGATCCAGAAAAACATTCAGTCCTTCTTTTTTTAATTCTTGGACGAACCTTAAAACATCTCTTTGAAAGTCATTTTTATCGCCCGGGTCACCCACAACCACATTTTCGACATCTTCCTTTTGGCAAAGTTCCTTGATTCTGCTCGGTAAATCTTTTGTATTTTCCAAAACAGAATGCGGAAAAGCGATTTGTTCTTGATTATCAGAAAAAGCGACACCTACCCTTTTTAGTCCATAATCCAAGCCCATGTATTTCATGCGTCACAAATAATACCATAAAAGTTGCAAAAGCTTTACTGAAATATTTTGCCTTGATATAATCAAAGCATGTTAGAAATAGGACAATTTGTGGGCATGCCAATTGGAGGCACATTACTTATAATAATGATGGTGTGGGTTTTGGTGTGGAAAGGATTTGCGCTTTGGAAAGCGGCCAGAGCGGGATCTAAAGTTTGGTTTATTATCATACTTTTAGTAAACACTCTCGGAATTCTTGAAATTATTTACATTTTTGCAGTAAAACCAAGGATAAAATTTAATTTCAAAACCAAAACGGAAGAGGGTAAATAGAATAAGACCGTCAATAATTATGACGGTCTTATTCTATTTGAATTTATAACCAAAGCGTGCTAGTATTCGGATTACGACCAACATGGCGGGAGGCGTGGCTGAGTGGTTGAAGGCACCTGTCTTGAAAACAGGAGACCGTTAACGCGGTCCGTGAGTTCGAATCTCACCGCCTCCGCAGACCAAAACCGGACAAATTTGTCCGGTTTTGTTTTTATCAACAAAATCGCTTGCTGCTTTTTATATAACTGATAAAATTTTACCAGGTCAAATTATTATAAGTAGTTTATTTTATTTTTATGATTTTAAATTGGTTAATCTCCGCGGCGGCAATTTTATTAACAGCATATATTTTGCCAAAAAACAGAGTTACTATAACTTTTGGATCGGCTTTGCTGGCATCCATTGTTATCGGACTTTTAAATGCTTTGGTCAAGCCGCTTCTACTACTCCTCACTCTGCCGATAAATATTCTGACGCTGGGTCTTTTTACCCTCGTCATAAACGGAATTGTTATCACTATTGCTAGCGCTATTACGCCTGGCTTTAAAATCAAGGGATTTGGTATGGCAATACTTTTCAGCATCGTGCTAACAATTGTAAACGTCGTTATCGGGATGATTTTTGGAATGTAATTTTTAAAGAATTAGAGAAAACAAAAAACCGGACTAGTCCGGTTTTTTGTTTTTTGTCCGAATACACACATTTTTGCGTATTATTTTATTTTCTATCTGGTAAAATATGTTCAATGGAAAGAGATAAAATACTTTTGGAGTGGGAAGCTCAAGAATTCATAGAAAAGAAGAAAAAGCCGGATTGGTTTTGGGCTCTTGGTATTATTGCTCTTGCCGGTAGTGCTGTGGCTTTTATATATGGAGATTTTCTCTTTGGTATTTTTATATTGCTTGCCAGTGTCGCTATGATGATTTTGGGCAGGGCAAAACCAAAAAAAATCAAATACACGATTGCTGTGGATGGGGTCATATACGACGGGAGATTCTACCCTTTTGAAAGATTGAAATCTTTTTGGATTGACGAGGTGCTTGGCGAAAAAAAACTTATTATAAAATCCGACAAAACTTTTATGCCAATCATCGTTATGCCTTTTGAAGATGATGAGATTGGTGAATACATATTTGCAATTCTATCTGAAATATTGGAACAAGAAGAATTGCACGAACCGATAGCGCATAAAATAATGGATAGGTTGGGGTTTTAGTGTACCCCCGTTCGGGTCACCACTCACTTTTAATTTGTTTGTGGTCACAAATCACTTAGTATATTTCTTCACTGCGCTCGAAATCTACTAAGTGTTCGCGACCCCGGCTCGCGGCACTTTTCGCCTTGAAGGCGAAAAGTGCAACACTCCGCCCAGCACAAAGGCACGGAAACAAAGCAGTTTGTTTCTTAAGCATAAAAACACATCCTTTTAGGATGTGTTTTTATGCTTACCTTTGTGCTCCCGGTAGGAATCGAACCTACATTTTAACTTCCGCAAAGTTATGTCCTATCCATTGAACGACGGGAGCGTAAGGCGATAATACAATATTTAGCGCCAAAAAGGAACATCGGCTAGCTTAATTAAATTTAATGTATAATTAGAGAGTTATAAGTTTATTTATAAAAAAATGGCAGATATAAATCCAGAATTAGAAGCAATTAAAAGAAAGTTGCAGCAACACGAACAAGACATAATCAAGGCAAAAAGAGAGATTGAATTAAAGAAGTCAAAGTTTAAGTCAATAGAGGCAAACGCCCAAAAATTAAAACAATCAACCGACACACTCGTATCAAAAATCACGCAACTAGATACTGAAAAAAAGAAAACAGAAAAAGAGCTGGAGGAAAGCAAGAGGCAACTAACAAAAGCAGAGCAAGAAAGAGATACTGCAAAAAGAGATCTAGATCAAACAGAAACAAGCCTTCAGAACATGGAAAGAGAGACAGGCACAATCAAAAGAGAACTTGAACAAATGGCGAGGAAATAACAAAAATCCCCTTTCGGGGATTTTGCTTTACTTTGTCATTCTTGAAAGTCTGGATTTTCTACGAGCGGCAGTGTTGCCTGGTATGACTCCGCGTTTATTCGCCTTGTCGATAGCCTGATAAGCTTTCGGAAGAAGTTTTTTTGCTTCGTCTTTTTTCCCTGACTTAACAAGCTTGGAAATTTCCTTAACAGACTCTTTCATTGTCTTTCTTCTTCTGTCATTTACGACTCTTTTTCGAGCAGATACCCGAAGAGATTTTTTTGCTGATGCTGATATTGGCATAATTTGAAATTTAAATTTTTGTAAGTTTTTCGGCGCGACACGCTTAGTTACGAACACTGTCATAATACCAGAAGTTTTATAAAAAACAAGAGCCGTGCTACGCTCTGCCAAAAATGTTAAAATGAAGGTCGAAGTATATTCTACTTCCTACTTACTACTCTCTACTCAACTAAATCATGATCGCCCACATAAAAGGAAAAATTTTAGACAAAACAGAAAAACATTTAGTGATTGAAGCCAACTCTGTCGGCTATCTTGTTTTTGCCAC
>CAZKOZ010000061.1:0-2824 GCA_964554525.1 uncultured Candidatus Saccharibacteria bacterium
GTTTTGAAATTGATTCCAGAATTTTTTGCTGCTCCTCTCTTTTTTGCAATATTTCTTCCTTAATTTTCTGCGCTTCTTCTATTTTGATTTTTACTTTCTCAGACTCTTTGTTTATTTCTTCTTCCTTTTTCAAAAGCGCGTCGTCTTTTTTGTTCAAACGCTCTTCACTTTTGCGAATTTCTTCTTCTTTTTTCTTTTCTTCATCTTCTGCTTCTTTTAATTTTTCCTCGGCTTTTATATTTGCCTCGGCAACAATTTTCTGCGCTTCTTCTTTGGCGTCAATCATCTTCTGCTTGATCTCAAGTTCCATTGAACCTTTTTGACCCAAAGAAATCGCGATGCGAAGAAAATATCCGACAGCTCCGCCAACCAAAATGGCAACAACTGCGATTATTATATTTAATGTGCTCATAAGCGATTTTCGGTCGCTCTAAAAATTTCCTCTGTTTGAAAGGGGATTCCTCTTTTTTAAATTGTTCTTTGTTTTTAAAATATTGGAAAACATGCTGAATTTCTGAAATTATATACAGATAAAATCTTTAAATGACCTGTTTCTTTAAATTATTAATCCTGTAACCAGAGTATAGCAGAGTGGGAAGGGGATTGGAAGGATGCGGAGAACTTGACAAGGTAACTTATTTCTGTTTTTTTCTAAAATAATTCCAACCCAAAACACCCATTAAAAAGGCTCGTCGGAAGCTTCTGTTTACGAAGAAGCTGAGGACGGAAGAAAACCCCTCTGCTCGCGAGCAGAGGGGTTTTCTGTCATTTAAAATGGTGTTTAAAAACTACTTCACAAAACTTATAGCAACCTTCCTATTTTTCCCAAATCCTTCGGATTCAGATTTCAAATCGCTATGCTTTGAAACATATTCATGCACAATCCTGCGTTCAAAAGCGTTCATCGGTTCAAGCTCTATTTTGCTTTTGAAAAACCGCGCTCGCTCAGACATCATGTGGGCGATAGTCCGCACTTTTTCAATCTTTGATTTTTGATAGTCGTTTACATCAATCGTAACTCTCGGAGCATTTTCTTTGAATTTGTTTTCCATGACTCGACGAATGATGTAATTTATATTTTGTATTGTTTCGCCATTCCTGCCGATCAAAAAGTTTGAGTCCGAGCTTTTAACAGAAAACCAAAAATCACCGGAATCCATATCCAAACCGCCGGAAATCTCTTCAAAACCAAAAGAAGTCTTGTTCAAAAATTCTTCTATTGTTTTTCTGATTTCCGATTCCATGGTTTTATTTGATTACTTCGGCGCTTATAACCTCTTTCTTCTTCGCCATTTTACGGTTAATGATTACTTCTTGAACTGTGGTGAAAATATTGTTGACCGACCAGTAAAGGGCGATAGCGCCGGAGATTTGGTATGAGATGAAAGCGACAAAAACCGGCATGAAGAATCGCATTTGTTTATTCATCATGCCGGCAACATTTGATTGGATAGATCCGTCATTTTTCGGCGCCGGAGTTCTTTTAACAGCCAGGTCAATTTGGAAGAATTGTGTGATACCCGCCAAAACCGCCAAGAACAAATTTCTCGCAGAAAGATCAAACACTCCCAAGAAGTTTATATTCACCGCGTCAGGAGAAGAAATGAAAGAGTACAAATGTTCTAAGTTGCTAAAATCAAATCCATTCAAGAAAACTCTATACAGAGCAAAAATTATGGGCAGTTGAATCAAAATAGGTAAACATCCGGAAAATGGACTTATTTTTTCTTGTTTATAGAGTTCAAAAGTTTTTGTTGCTTGTTCTTGCTTGTCTTTGTATTTTTCTTTGATTTCGTCAACTTTTGGCTGGATTTCGCGGAGTTTTATCTGGCTGACAATTGCTTTTCGGTGAAGAGGAAGAAGGATGAATTTAACAACCAGCGTGAGTAAAATAATAGCCAAACCAACATCTCCGCCCGGGATTATGTCGATCAGGAAGACCAGCGCGTTATATATAGGTTCGTAGAAAATCTTAGTAAACATTGCCTGATTCTAGCGTAAAATGGGGAAAATTCAAAGTTTTTAGAAAAAAATAAACCAAAACACCCATTAAAAAGGCGTCGGAAGCTTCTGTTTACAAAGAAGCTGAGACGGAAGAAAAAACGCCCTATCAAGGGCGGTTTATTCTGGTCTTTTTAATGGGTGTTTTACAGAATCTGGAACATTATCAACTCCAGACCCGCCCCAAGGATGACATCTTGAAATTCGTCGGATAGACAGCCAAAAACCCTTAAAAAATCCGTGTTTTTCAAAGGCCTCCATAGAATAGTGTGAACAAGTTGGGTAAAATCGACATCTGACTCCTAGAAGATAGAAAATAGGAGAAATTAGCTTTTGGTAAAGCCAGATGAGGCCCATAAATAAATATTTCATACTTAAAACTATACCAAAATTCCTGATTTTTTAAGTAAAAACAACACTTCTTCTTTTGTTTCAGAGAATTTTTTGTCTAAAGCGCCGGGTTTTACATAAAAAACCATAAAAAACCCATGTTTTATAAGGTTTTTTTGACTATTTAAGACTGAGTTTATGCGTCTTTTTATTAAATTTCTTTTAGGAGATACTTTTGAGACTTTTTTTGACACAACAACAGCCATTTTTGACTCTGTTTTTCCGGTTTCACCCTTATTTTCCAAGTATTTAAGCGAAATAGAGGCGGAATGAACACTTTTTCCACCTTTACTTATTTCTTCAAAAGAATCCCTTGAAATTCTGATTTTTTTAGGGATCATGGCAGTTTTAAATTATCTTGGCTTTGAGACAGTCAATTTTGTTCGTCCTTTTCGGCGGCGGTTTGTCAGAATCTTTTTACCGCTTGTCGTTG
>CAZKOZ010000062.1:0-2435 GCA_964554525.1 uncultured Candidatus Saccharibacteria bacterium
CATTTATTTCTTCTGGAATATTTTTACCTCTCGATATTTCATGCCAAAGATTCATCGCGTTAGAGGCGGGTCGCGGTTTTAGCGCAGCCACCTCGGTTAATTTTAATAATTATTTTTTTAACAAATCACGCCTTTTTTATTCCTCCTCTTCGTTTGATGATTTTTCTTCCACACTCTCTTTTTCTGATTCCAAATCTTCTCCTGTGTCAGCGCCCTTAATATCTATTTTCCAGCCTGTTAGCTTGGCGGCGAGTCTTACGTTTTGACCACCCTTGCCGATTGCCAGAGATAGTTGATCATTTGCGACCTCAACAACAGCAAGTTGCTCTGTTTGTCCGCTCGCATTTTCTTTCTTGTTTATTTTTATCGACAAAATCTTTGCCGGCGAAAGAGCGGCGCTCACATATTCTTCCGGATCTTCGCTCCATTCAATAATATCTATTTTTTCTCCTCCGATTTCATTCATTACGGTCGTCACTCTGATACCTCGTTGTCCCACACATGCGCCAATCGGGTCGATGCTGTCATCATGAGAGAACACAGCGATTTTTGATCTTGATCCGGCTTCTCGCGCAATGCTTTTTATTTCCACCACACCGGATGCTATTTCCGGAGATTCGGTTTCAAAAAGTTTCTCCAAAAACTTCGGATGTGTTCTGGATAAAAATAGATTAACTCCACGAGGACCTTCTTCAACTTTTGTTAAATATGCTTTTATGCGTTGGCCTGTCATGAACCTTTCTCCGTATATTTGCTCTTCTCTTGGAATTATTCCCGTTGCTTTGTTGAAATCAACAAACACCATTCCTCGTTCAACTTTCTGAACTATTCCGTTTATTATTTCATCTTGCTGGTCGCCGTATTCTTCCATCACTGCGCTTTTTTCCGCTTCACGAATTCTTTGAATAATAACTTGCTTGGCGGTTTGAGCGGCAATTCTGCCAAAATCGTCTTTCATTTCGAGAGGGAAGACAATTTCTTCGCCAAGCGTTGCGCCTGCTTTGATCTTCTTTGCATCATCGATCAAAATATGTTTTTCCGGATTAAAAACAGGCAATGGCGCGTCTTCATCACCTTCACTGACTTCTGCCACTGTTTCTTCTGGCAAATCATCAAGATCTTCTCCTTCTTCCAAAAATCTGACAGTAGATTCGTTCACAACAATTTTTACTTGATAAAAATCAGTTGCTCCGGAGTCAACGTCCAGATTAACTTTTATAATCTGACCCTTTTTTCCGTAATCTTTTTTATAGGCTGCAGCCAAAGATTGCTCGATCGCATCAATTATTTTTTCTTTGGGTATTTTCTTTTCTTCCTCTAGCTGAACCAGAGCTGCTTTTAAAGCTTTTAAATCTAGCATATATTCAATTTTTATTTAATTTTTATAAAAAAAGTCCCGCAAGAGCTGGACTATCATCTCTACAATAATAAGTTATTTTGCGTCCCAAGTCAAATTATCCACACAATGAACAAAAAACCTTTCTTTTGTTTTCCGGCAGATGGTATGATTGTTAAAGTTATCAAGTTAATAATAGCTATTCATATGGAGCAAAATAAAAACAAAAAAACACTATTGATCATCCTTCTTATTATTGCGATTGCCGTTATTGTGTTCCTTGTCTTAAGGAAGGGCAAAAAAGAATCTGGCTTTACCGAGGAGCAGAAGGCGGCAATCTTGGAAGAACTCAAGAGAAACAACCCAAGACAAGAATTTACCGAAGAACAAAAAGCCGCTGCTTTGGAAGGTCTCAAAAATGATAACCCAAGACAAGAATTTACCGAAGAACAAAAAGCTTCTATGTTAGAAGAACTTAAAAACCTTTAGATAGAAACATTATTTTTATCGAAATTTTAAAGACCAAAAATAATTATGAGTCATAAAATAAATAGTTTTTTTAAGAAAATTTCAACCAGAATAGCACTATTGCTTGTTGTCGCGGTGGGAATTTCTGCTTTTGGTTTTGATAAGATTGATCTTTTTACCCCAAAGAGTCTTGAGGCCGCATGTATGGTTGCTCCAGATTTATCATTTACGCCTTCTGCTGGTACAGGTGTTAGAGATATGGTCGTCCAGCCAGATGGGAAGATTATTGTTGGTGGCGCGTTTACCTCACCAACAAACCGTATCGCTCGCTTAAACAGTAATGGGTCTACAGATACAACTTTTAACATCGGCACCGGGTTTAATTCTGATCCAACATCAATTGCTCTTCAGAGCGACGGAAAAATTCTTGCCGCTGGTATGATTTCTTCTTTTAACGGGAGCACAATAAGAGGTATTACCCGTCTAAATAGTAACGGAACACTAGATACAACGTTTAATGCTGGCACAATATTTAATGATGGCGCATCTCTTGCCACCCTCCAACCCGATGGAAAAATCATTGTTATTGGTAGAGCGGGCGGTTCATTTAGTCGTATTGCTCGTCTAAATA
>CAZKOZ010000062.1:2445-2803 GCA_964554525.1 uncultured Candidatus Saccharibacteria bacterium
CGTTTACCGAAACTGTGATAGCTCCAGGTCAAGAATTCCGATCTGTTGTTGTCCTGCCTAATGGAAAAATCATTATTGGGGGTTCTTTCACTTCATTGGGTGGAACACCGATAAACCGCATTGCCCGCTTAAACACAGATGGAACATTAGATACAACATTTAATGTTGGCACCGGGTTTAATTTTGCTCCTTTATTTATTGCCCTCCAACCCGATGGAAAAATCATCGCTGGAGGTGGTTTTAGTTTATATAACGGAACCTCAGTGAGTCGTATCGCCCGCCTAAATAGTAACGGAACACTAGATACAACTTTCAACATTGGCACAGGATTTAACGGTAATCTATCTTCCGGTGTTCT
>CAZKOZ010000063.1:0-2665 GCA_964554525.1 uncultured Candidatus Saccharibacteria bacterium
TCGCTTTGATATGCTCCCCAATCACCTGTTTCCGGATCCATGATCCCGAGATCGGATAATTCTTTTTCAAGTTTCGCTCTTTCTTCTAAAAGTTCTCCTTTTAATTTTTGTATATCTATTGCCATGCCGATATTTTAACACTAAAAACTAATCACTAACAACTATAAACTATCTTATACTTTGCGAGTTTATCCTTTTTATCACCTCTTCAACCAAAGAATTGTTTGTGGTTATTATAATCGTATTGTTATCAAGATAAACATAGGAGAAAACGAGCTTGCCCGAAGCATCATAAAGATTTCGAGCCTGTTTGTTAAATAAAACAGTGCTCTCAAAATCTCTATTAAATATATTCCCATCAAAAGATTGAGAGTCTACGCGAAACAATCTGACAAGATCATTAGCCATGGAAATTTCCCATTCTTTCATGGCGGGAAAAGTTTCATTAAAGCCTTTTGTTTTTAGAATTAAAAAAATATTATTTGTATCATCTTTTTTGTATACTCCAAGCATAAACTGCCCGGTCAAAACACTTAAAAGACTGTCCGGAACTCTGATGCCAAGCTTGTTAAAAAACATAGAGGCTGTAGCTTGAACATTGCCGGCGGGAGTATTGGAAACCAAAAACAAATTTGTAATGGTGTCGTTAGGGATATAGCTTGCATTCGACTTCGTGTGTATGTCGTTATAAAAATTACCACGTGTCTGATTCGTCATGTCTATTTGAGTTTGGTTTTCTGTGTAAATAAGACTTGGCGCTCCCAGAGGCGTAACAACAACGATTGACGTGTCTTTGTTTATAATCGTGTAAACAAAAATAAGAATACCGGCAACAATAAAAGTTACGCCGAAAAGAAGAATTATTAAATTTCTAGTACTGGTTGGATCTTTGCTTTCTTTGTGAGATTTGCGTCTTTCTTGTTCTGCTAAAGCAATTTTTATTATCGAGCCTTTCTCACGACGCATAATGTCGGCAATGTCGGCTGAATAGGTGCGAATACCAGGACCAACTTTGTTTATCGGTTGATTTTCTTCTTGCGCGGACTCACGCCCAACAACAGCTGTGGTTTTTTCCAATTCGTCTTTCAAAATTTCTCTTTCTTTGTCTAATTCCATTGGAATAATTTTAGCATGAAAAAATGAAAAAATACGAAAGAAAAAAGCCCCGCACATCGCGGGGCTTTTCGGTAAGGGGTGTTTTCACCTCTTACACACAAGAAGGGTGTAGTATTTACCTTTATAGTAGTGGGCAAACACCTCTCCCTTATACCAGTCACACCGTGTGTCTGGGTTGAGTCCGAAACGAAATTTCGACTTGCTTCCCCGAATGAGAACTGATTCGCTCAACGCTCGTTCGGTGGCAAGCTCAAGAGCTTGTTTCGGATCTTCATCTTGGACAATGAATCCAATGTAGCGATCTTTCTTGAAGACCGCCTTGTCACCCTGAATCTGGGCAGATCCGTAATACTTCAAAGCCTTGTTGAGTAGGGCTTTGGCGCCACGATCACCCTCAAATGAGGCTGTCGTCTGCGCGCTGGCGAAACCAGCGCAAACAGCCGTGAAGAGCATGAGGAACAGGGCAACGGCCCAAGGATTGGTCTTGTTTTTCATTATGTGCGTGTTTTGGTTTGCGATCTTCTTTTAGAGTAGCATATTATATATATTTTGTCAAGGGTTTAAAATGACTAAAAATTGCAAGAAAAAAGCCCCTTCTTTTCAGGAAGGGGCTTTTTTGTTAACCTTTCGGATTTTTTATAAATCCTTCGTCGGCGCCCTTGATAGAAAGTCCCAACTTTCCAAATTCGTTTTTGATAACTTTGATTGGCACGATTTGTCCAATTTTCAAAACTTCTTCCACTTTTTCAACTCTGAAAGGCGCGATTTCAGAAATGTGAATCATGCCTTCTTGTCCATTCATCATTTTTGCAAAAGCCCCAAAATCTTTAATACCCACAATTTCAGCGCTTGAAACATCGCCAACTTTCCATTCGTAAGTCATGTTTTCAATAATCTTTTTCGCTTCATCGGCGCCACCATCTTTTCCTGTAATGAAAACAGTTCCGTCATCTTCTATCGTAATTTCTGTTTTTGTCTTTTCGCGAATTTCATTTATTGTTTTTCCGCCGCCGCCGATAACCATTCCGATTTTATCAGGACTGATTTTTGTAACGACAATTTTCGGCGCGAAAGGAGAAATATCTTTTCGCGGTTCTGAAATAGATTCTTTAATCACAGACAAGATTTTATTCCTCGCTGCCAAACTTTGCATCATCGCTTCGGTTAAAATTTTCCGAGAAACTCCGTCAACTTTCACATCAAGCTGAATCGCCGTTAAACCATTTTCTGTTCCGGCAACTTTAAAGTCCATGTCTCCATAGTGATCTTCCGGACCTTGGATGTCGGTTAAAATTTTGTAATTATTTTCGTCTTGATACATAAGCCCCATCGCAATGCCGGCAACCGGAGCTTTAATCGGCACACCTCCGTCCATGAGAGCTAAAGATGATGCGCAAATAGAAGCTTGAGATGTGGAGCCATTGGACGCCATCGCTTCAGAAACGAGACGAATCGTGTAAGGAAATTCTATCTTGCTTGGCAGAACAACCTCAAGAGCTTTTTCCGCGAGCGCTGCGTGTCCAACCTCTCGACGCTTTACAAATCCAGC
>CAZKOZ010000064.1:0-561 GCA_964554525.1 uncultured Candidatus Saccharibacteria bacterium
TTCGAGAATCGACTTTATTTCATTTTCAACTTTCGAAAGCTCCTTTTCTGAATCAGCATATATCGTCAGATAAAGACCGACTTCAAACATTTTTTGTTGCGCTTGCTGAAGACTGTCGCGGAGCGCTTCCAGATCATTGTAGGCAGTGTCCAAAATGGGATCACGGACCAAACCTTTTGACTCGCGAACATTTATCTGGCTTTGAACCTCCGCCACCTTTTTTTGAAATTTCTTTAAAATATCATCAGTATCAATATTGTGAATGTGGATAGCGACATCAAAAATCTTGTCGAGGTTAATAATCGGCGTAAACCAGTTGTCAGACAAATAACGAGGATAAGAAATAACAAAGTATGTTCTGGTTATTTTATCACCCAGATTTAAACTTTTTGGTGACACCTTGAGAGCTGAAGGCGCTAAAATATCTTGAAGCTCGAGAGTCGCAGCTTCGTAAATTTCCTTCGGCAAAACGGGCATGATTTCACGCCGTTTTGAACCTTTCGCACCTTTTAAAATATTATCCAAAAGCGACGTGAAAAGATAAAACACATACAAACCCAA
>CAZKOZ010000064.1:571-1183 GCA_964554525.1 uncultured Candidatus Saccharibacteria bacterium
TTTAATCTTTAGAAGTAATCTGTACTTTACTTTCCCCATCACCAGGATTGAAAACCTTATAATACAACTCAACTTCTTCTTCTGTTTTCAACTGAGCTGTTCTAACGCCGACTCTCGACAAACCCTGTTGAACCAAAGATATTCTTTGCTCTAGCTGTGATCGGTAGGCTTCAAATTCCGCTTTTTTATCATTCGAAGAAGATTTTGACGCTGGAAGAATTTTATCAATAATTCCGCCCTTTGTCGCAAGCACTGTTGGATTATACGGAACAACAATAAAAAAGTGCTTTGTCATTATATTCACATTTTCAGTAAAGTTTTGAATAAACTGCATGTACTCTTGAGTTTGGACTTTCAAAAGCGGTTCGGTTTGATTGCGAAGTTTTTCTTCAAGCGTTGCCAAATAAGCGGTTATGTCATATTTTCTGGACTGAACACAGATCTGCAAAGAGAAATCCAAAGAGTTTAAAAAATTCTGAAACTGCATGATGATGGCATTTTGTTCATCTTCCGATTTCAAAGAAATATTCACAGAAGATGCCATCAAAATAGCTCGGTAACCACCGTCTTTAAGAATAACGATTCCGTCTTGGATTTCGCTAATCGGTACAA
>CAZKOZ010000064.1:1193-2621 GCA_964554525.1 uncultured Candidatus Saccharibacteria bacterium
AAAATCTTGTGATGCTCGAGCGTTTAATGCCATGCTTATAGTATACAGTATTTAGTATGCTGTATACAGTATTGGGTGTGAGTACTTACTTAAGTTTTTTATTTTTGTAATTTTTATACAGACTATTTCCTTTTGTCCATATCCAAAACATCCAAACTCCATGAAATATCAGAAAGTTTGCTTTCGGTTAGTCTGGGCAGGTCGACCCCTTTGTTTTCTTTCTTGATTGATTGTTTAATATCTTCGCGTTTTGGCTGTCGCTGTTTCCAGATGAAAAGTTTGCCTTTAAAGAAATAGAAAAAAGATGATTGAAGAACATCGGCAAACGGTCGACCATTGACCTTATAAAAAGTTAAAGCCAGCGCCAAAACAACAATGATGATAATCAAAGGAATCGCCAAAATAAGCGGTAAAACTTTTGAAAGGACATATGCGCCGCCAGCGCCGCCCAAAAGATAAATGAATTGTTTAAATGTAAATGGTCCGAAAATTTTATCTTCAATTTCAATAAATTGTGGAACCTGAAATCTCATATTCTACATTATACAATATTTAGTATAGAGTATGAAGTATGAAAAAATCCCGCAAGGGATTTTTATACCATATACTATATACAAGATACTTCATACAGAATACTATTCAATCGGTTCACGATACGGATCAAAATTTATTTTAGGCTTGATTGGTTCAGGTTTTGGAGTCGGTTCACCACCCAAAGAGATGGTCACAGTCGGAGTCTCTTTTGGTGTTGGCGCGCTCGGCACATTGTCCACATCTGCGTTTAAAACTTCTTTCTCAACCGGTTTTTTATCAATTAAAGTTTCTGTTGTTTTCTTTTGCTGGCTTGGAACATAATTATCATCCAAACTTATTCCCGCATGATGAAGAGCGTCTTGTTCATCAGGCGCCATAATCTCACCGGCAGAAACTTTTTCATAGTGATTTTTTAGCGCGCTTCTAATCTTTGAAAAAAGTCTTTCGTTTATCTCATCGACAATCTGCGCCAAAGTGTCATCGGAAACACCAGTTCTTTTTTGTAAATTTACCGGAAAATCCTTTGGGTGCTCAAGCCCAATCAGTGTCAGAATAGTTTCTATAGACAAAACATCAATGTCATCGATGTGCATTTTGTGAGCGCGACCAATGTTAAAAACCGTGCGCTCCCAATCAGAAGCCTGAATCGCCTCCCGCACTTCAGCAGGAATTCTTTGCATTTGCTCGTTTATAAGTTGTCTTTGTGTTTCGTCCACGACTTACAGTATACAGTATTTGGTATACGGTATACAGTATGATTGTGAATAAAAATTTCATTGTATTGTATGAAAAAATCCCTTTCGGGATTTTTTCATCAAAATACTAAATAATGGAACCGATACACACGATGCTTACTAAGGCGTTGCTGGGGGTGGGGGCGTTCCGCCTCCTCCA
>CAZKOZ010000065.1:0-2575 GCA_964554525.1 uncultured Candidatus Saccharibacteria bacterium
GGATCAAATCCGTTTTTTACAAATGGATAGTGTTTTTGCGCGTACGGCATCGAAGCAGAATCAAACCAAACATCAAAAACATCTTCGATTCGCTTAAAGGTTTTTCCATTTTTTTCAAAAATAAAATCGTCAATATAAGGTCTGTGTAAATCAAGCTCGGTTTTTCTTTTAGTATCAACATAAAAGACCATCGGACTCGCATGAACTTTAGTGCTTTTGTCATATATGACCTCCGCTTCTTCATTTGTAAGATTTTGGATTATTTTCTGACCAACCACATTGATACCCATATGAGAAACCAAAACTACTGTTTTTCCTTTGTGATCTTTTAAGATTTTTTCAAAAAATCCTCTAACGCGCTTTTCTACATCAAACCAGCTCTCGCCCGTCTTTCCACGCTTCGACAAATATCTCTCATCGGCTGAAAGCGCCAAATAAGCGTCGCGTTCTTTTTTGATTTTTATATCGTGTATTGTTTTTCCGTCCCAATCACCACTATCTACCTCAATCAACTCCGAAGCATCTTGGACTTTTATATTCCCCAGTTCTTTGGAAATAATCTCCGCGGTCTGTTTGGTTCTTAAGACGGGTGAAGAATAGATAATATCAACCCCTTCTTTTTTGAGAAATTCCCCGGCGTCTTTGGCTTGCTTTTTCCCAAGACGAGTCAAAGAAAAATTATTTATTTCATCAGTGAAAAGTCCTATTAGATTTTTTACACTTTGACCATGTCGAACAAAAATTATTTTTGTTATAGCCTCACCAACCTCCTTTTTAAGTTCTTCTCGTGAAGACAGAATTATTTTCTCTCCATCTTTTGACACCCAAACAGGCAAAGGATTCCCCCAAAAACGACTTCGTGAAAGAGCCCATTCGCGAGCTCCTTCGAGCCAATTTCCAAATCGTCCATCTCTAAGACCCCCGGGAACCCATTTTGTTTTTGAATTATTTTTGACCATCTGATCTTTTATCTTTGGTGTATTTAAAAACCAAGAATCAGATGCATAGTTTATAAGCGGAGTATCGCACCTCCAACAATGAGGATAGCTGTGGGTTATTTTTTCTTTTGAAAAAAGAAGTCCTGCGTGCGCCAAATATTTAATAACTTCGACATCGGTTGATTGATGATCCTCTTTTGGTTTTACAAAAAGCCCAGCAAAATCTAAAACTTCCGGTTTGAAATGTCCATCTTTACTGACGTGCTGCACAAAAGGAAGATTGTTTTTCTTGCCAAGCTCCAAGTCATCAGACCCAAAAGCTGGCGCGACATGAACAATCCCTGTACCATCTTCGGTGGTTACAAAATCAGCGCCATAGATTTTCCAACCATTTTGGCGGTTTTCCAGTCTTTCATCTTTTGAATAGTAATCAAAAAGAGGTTTATAAGATTTGCCAATTAAATCTTTACCCTTGAAAGAAGATATGATTTCAAATTCTCTGTCTTTCAAAACTTTTTCTTTTAAGGCATCTGCCAAGATAAAATTTTCATCTCCAGATTTTACTTTTATATAATCAATCTCTTCACCCACAGCCAAAGCCACGTTTCCTGGCAGTGTCCATGGAGTCGTCGTCCAGGCTAAAACGTAAGTTTTAGCCTGACCCGCGGAACCTTGGCGGAGTGGGGCTGAGTTGCTTGCCCCACCATCGGCAGAGTCCACTAATTCAAATTTTGCAGTCAAAGATAAATCTGTAGCATCTTTATACCCCTGATTAACTTCAAAGTTTGCCAAAGTTGTTTCGCATCGCGGGCATAAATGCATCGCTTTAAATCCTGTCGTAATTAAATCTTTTTTGTAAAGCTCGCTAAAAATCCACCATCCGGTTTCCATAAAAGACGGTTGCATGCTCATATACGGATCAACCATATCAACCCAACGCCCAACACGAGGAATTGTTTCTTTCCAAACTTTTTCATAGCGCAAAACACTGGCGCGAGCGGCTTCATTAAATTTTTCTACACCAAAATTTTCAATATCTTTTTTAGTTTCAAGACCAAGCTCTTTTTCAATCAAATTTTCAATTGGCAAACCGTGACAGTCCCAACCCCAACGCCTCGGCACACGATAGCCCCCCATTGTCTTAAATCTTGGTATCACATCTTTTATTGTCCCTGGTAGAAGATGTCCGTAGTGAGGAGTACCAGTCGCAAAAGGCGGACCATCATAAAATACAAACTCGCCCTTTGGGGATTTTTTGTTTAGGGTTTTTTCAAAAATTTCATTATCTTTCCAAAATTTTAAAACCTCTTCTTCTTTTAGGGAGATATCTGATTTTTCTGTATTTTGACTATCATTTTTATTCATATACCTCTATACTATCATACGATATAGTCTTTATAAAAGGGCTAATTTGTAGCAAAACAAAAAGGCTCACAACTAAAATTGTGAGCCTTTTTGTTTATTTTCTCCTCAAAATCATCTCAATTTCCGGAATAAATTTTCCTGGAGCAATTTCATAATGCTGGTCGCTTAAATCTTTGTCAGTTTTTACAAACCCTAATTTTTCATAAAAACTTACTGCTTTGGTGTTGTAGGAAGCAACCCAAACAATAATACCCTTTGGCTCTGCGAAAAAT
>CAZKOZ010000066.1:0-2564 GCA_964554525.1 uncultured Candidatus Saccharibacteria bacterium
ATTTGGGGCAAGATGGGAAATCGTCGTTGCGAGCTGTGGCGGATAAGTTAAATGAATTTGTTCCGGTAACTTTTATTCCCATGCTTCAAGATCCCAGCGTTCCGGATATTGTTGAAAATTTATCAGAGGGAGATGTCATTTTGCTTGAAAACTTAAGAGGCAACGAAGGTGAGGAAAAAAATGGAAGAGAATTTTCCGCCTATTTGGCGAGCCTCGCTGATTTTTATGTAAACGAAGCATTTGCTGTTTCTCACAGAGCTCATGCTTCTGTTGTCGGCGTGACGGAGTTTTTGCCTTCGTATGCCGGACTCTGGTTTCAAAAGGAAATTGAGAATTTGCAAAAGATGAACAATCCGGAAAAACCATTTCTGTTTATTTTGGGTGGAGCAAAGTTTGGAACAAAAGTTCCACTTATTGAAAAGTTTACAGAAATAGCCGACGATATTTTTATTGGCGGCGCGCTTGCAAATAATTTTATGAAAGCTATCGGCTTTGAAACGGGCAAGTCTCTTTTGGATGAATCTGTGGAAGTGTCTCGGTTTTTTGAAAAAGAAAACATCAAAGTGCCCTTTGATGTTTTGGTTAAGACGGGAGAAGTTAAATCTCCAAACAGTCTTTCCAAAGAAGACATCATCACAGATATGGGACCAGAAACTTTAGAGGATTTAAAGAAAACAATAAAAAATTCAAAAACAATTCTTTGGAATGGACCACTCGGGCTTTATGAAGATGGTTTCGATGTATCCTCTAAAGAAATATTAAAAGCCATTGTGGAATCCGGGGCGTTTAGCGTTGTTGGTGGAGGAGACACCGTTAAGCTTGTGAAAGAAATGGGGCTGGAAGATAAAATATCCTTTGTTTCAACCGGCGGTGGCGCAATGCTTGATTTTCTCGCGACCGGAACCCTGCCGGGGATAGAGGCTTTAAATCGCCAGTAATCCACATATTTTTTTATTGTAAATAATTTTCGGGGTATAATTTGTAAGACTTATTATTAAATAATCGTTTATGAAAATAAAACACATAAAATTAAACAACAAGGTCTTCATGGGTCTCTTTTCGCTTTTGTTCATATTATCGGCATTAAACACAAGCGCAATTTTAAGTATGACAGAACCTGCTGTTACCCAAAATCAAGGGGCGCAGGTATCTGCTACAGCAAGTAAAGATAACTGTTTGGAGGTTACGCATAAATATAATAGGGATTACATGTTCAACAATGTTAGTAGCAACTACTTTGTATTTGGGACTGATATGAATTTTGATGTTAAAAACAGGTGTGCCTTTGGAGTTGGAATAATTAAACCGAGTGTGTATGCTAGCAATAATGGCAATCTTGCAAATGTAAAATTGCAAACAGTAAATGTCTTGGGTGATATTTACGATCTTGACTCGTCTCTTTTCCAAGGGCACGGTCTTTCTAATGCTTGGGAAATAGCCACCTGTATAGGATGTAATTCAGGTGAAATAATAAATTATCAGTCGGTGGGAGGCATGGCCCAAGTTTTCTTGATAGCCGCTGGACAAACAAAGAGAATATCCTGGTCATCGGGCCTTGTTTCTGCTATAGATGTTCCTCATCTTTTCGATTTCGTTTTGGATAACATAAAATACGTTAGGCAGACAGCCTTGACTGATGGAGTAATATCACAGAATGAAATTATGACAAAACAATTTACCCAAGCAGAAAAGAAGAACCATATGGGAGACTTCCTACAGCATCTTCCATCATTGGGAGGGATGATCGGTGGAGATATTTCAAAACTCGGATTACCGAATGAAGTGTTAGACATCTTAAATAAGGTAAAAGCCGGAGCTGATATTAAGGCTAATGCAGAAGCCGTAAAAACTCAAAATGAAAAGAGCCCAGCAGTATTGCCGAGCTCTTCTGGGGTGAGAAGATAGTCACTCTTTAACGAGTCGTGTAGACCCGTGGGGAGTAACCACCAGATAAACACCGGAGCGCCACGCTTCGGTGTTTATCTTTATTGAAATACCAGCGCTTGTGCCGCTCGCAACGGTTTGGCCGCTTGCGCTGAAGATCCTCCACTCATCACCTGGCTCTGTTCCGAAAACGGTAGTGCTTTCTTGAGCCGGATTTGGGAAGACTTGCAGGCGATGCCTATCCACTTCCTTGATTCCGGTAGTTCCGCTTCTGGCGACAACACAAACCGACTCACTTTCTTTCACCGCTTGCGGTGGGAAGTGAGGGTTTTCGGAATCGTGGACACGCAGAATCTTAAGTGAGAGGCAAATCTCGTTCTCCGGTCCGGAGTAGGCGAAACTGCCAGTTTCCAAAAGCTCTTGTCCTTTTACGAATGAAAGGGTGTCGACGCGGAAGACCTCGCCGTCAATCGTCGCTTCTACCAAGGCGACAATTTCATACTCCTCACACATGAGAAATATGTTGCCCCAGCCGCCAGTGCCCGTCGAACGGGTAGAGTGCGCTGTGAAGAAAATCGAGTCCCCGTCAGTGTGGACATCCAGAAGCTCGGCGATTGGCGCCGGCTCGGTTATCACAATGAACAGAGAGCTTTCGATCCTGTTCCCGTTGTCGTAAAAGG
>CAZKOZ010000067.1:0-2550 GCA_964554525.1 uncultured Candidatus Saccharibacteria bacterium
TTAAAGCCTATTTTATAACGTTTTTCTGGTTTTGTGAATGGGTTGACAAAATAGATTTTATGGATAATATATAGATGAACAAACTCAAAATAAGTACCATGAAGACCATTGAGAGTAAGGTCCCAAACATTGGATTTCCTGTCGTGGAGCAAAGCAGTTTGGTGTTTAATGGAAACACCTACACCTACTTCGTCCTGGATACCCGAGAGTTCATTGAGTTCGCGGTTGCATGCAACTATGACTTCCTTGCAATAAGCGAGTCATATCCAGAAAAGTACCGTGAACTGGCATTGATACATGAGCTCATAGAGCTTAAAAGCCCGTTGATAAGCGAGCGAGCAAGACAGTGTTCATGTTTCGATGCCCTACAGCAAGAACTCTCCATTGCCAGTGATCGAGGGTATGACATGGAAGAGTACACCAAATTCAGGCTTAGGGTGTTTGAATGCCTCACCAACTATTACGAGAACAAAGAACTCGGAGAGGGTGAGGCAGAAATACTCGAAAACCTGCAAGGCAGTCGCGACTATCTAAGGAAAATGGTTGCAGGCTATCAATAGAAGATCTGAAGCCCCGCCACATCGGCGGGGCTTCTTCTTTCTATCCCCTCTTCCTAATTTCCTCCACAAGCTCACAATATTTCTCATTACCCTCGCCCATCGCTTTTGGATCACAGGGCGCGTCCCAAAATTTCAAATTCAAAATCTCATCCGACACACGCAAAATTTCTTTTTTCAAATCTTCCACTTCCGCGTCGGTCGGTGAAAAAGCGTGTTTGGTAAATTTACCTTTTTCATCCGGCTCCACAAATTCCAAAACACCTTCATTCATTTCATATTTCCCATCGGCGTAAAGCTCTAGCAAAAGTTTATAAAAAACAATTTGGCGATAGTACCCGCCATCGGAGTCTTTTGTCTCTCCTTTCACAACCTTCAAAGATTTTGGCTTGCCTGTTTTGTAATCCACCACTCGGACATGTCTGTCACTTCCGTCTATAAATTCAAGCTTGTCCAAAACTCCGGTCAAACGAATTTCCGGTGTTAAGTAAACCCCATTCACACGAAATTCTGTCAGCGCATCTTTATGGAACTTGCTTTTGTTTTCTTCATACCAAGCGTCCAAAGTCTTATATCCTTTGTCCAATAAATCTTCTCTTTCGTAATCCCGCAACGTTTGCGTGGAAAGAGCTTCTTCGAATTTCCTGAGCAAAAATTCTTTGCCCGGTTCTTCGTATTTCAAAGCTTCAAAGAATTCCTGTAAAACGCTGTGGACGACAGTGCCGTAAACCTGGCTTCGTGTTTGCGCTTCGGGCAAGCGAACAAGGTTGCGATAGAAATATAGCCACGGAGATTTTAGATAATTATTAAGCGCGGTCACAGAAAGACCTTGAGACAAAAATTTCTCTCGTACGAACTCTTTGTATTTTTCTTTGTAGTCTAGAGAAGTCGGCAAAAGAGTTTTTTCTTTAAAAAGAATACTTTTGTTTTTTGACCAAGATTCTGAAATACCTGAAACATTTTGAACATCAATTAAATTTTCGTCTATTTCTGAAATAAATTGACTCGGCACACGTTCGCGACCATCGGCAGAAAAGACGGCATAGGAAATATGAACTTCTTTTTTGGCGCGAGTCAAAGCCACATAGAAAAGTCGTCTTTCTTCGCTGTCGTTTTTATCGTCCAAATAATCAAAATCGTTTTCTTTCTTATTTTTGACGAGTTTGTAAACGCTTGGCAGAAGTTTCAAAATTTCTCTTTTGCTTTTATTGCCAAAATGTCCATCGTAAGCGCCAACGATATAAACATATTCAAATTCCAAACCTTTTGATTTGTGAGCGGTCATGAGTCTGACAGCCGATGCAGAATTTTGTCCGCGTTTTTTAATAGACATGCCATGTTTTTCCAAGGTATCTAAATATTCACAAAAATCACTAATACGCGCCGCAGGATTTTCTGCCGACAGACTTTTCGCCTCGTCAAAAAATTTATTTATCACTTCGAGTTTCTCACCACTTTCTCCAAGCGCCATCGCCAAAATCCCAGACTCGCGAACTATCTTTTCAAGAGAAACAGTCAAATCGTCATTTTTTGCAGATTTAACCCAGTGCGAAAGTTGTGAATATGTTTCCAGAATCTTGCTTGGATTTTCAAGAGGGATTTTGTCTAAAAGTTTATCCTTGTTGCCGATTACGTCATACAAATCATATTTCTTTTTTTCTCGCGCCGAGCGGATTACACGCACCACATCAATAGGCGGGATTTCAAAAATATCCAGGTGAAGCATCTCTGCTAAAACATCGTCGTCGCCAAAATTGTTAACCGCGCGCAAAATTGTCATGAGTTTTTTCACATAACTGTCGCGCAAGATATCTTGGTCAGATTCAATCACAAAAGAAACGCCAAAACGTGAAAGCATATCCGCCACAGAAAAAGCATCGCGGTTGTTGCGATACAGAACGGCAATTTCTCGTGGGTTCACACCTTCTTTTATCTTTTGCCCGATATCTTCGGCAACAAAATAATTTTCTTCGTCGTCATTTGATAAAGTATA
>CAZKOZ010000068.1:0-1371 GCA_964554525.1 uncultured Candidatus Saccharibacteria bacterium
TAAACTCTTCAACGATAATTTCATCAAACTTGTCCGCCAAATCATCCAAAAGATGAATGAGGTCGGTAAAAGTCGTTACCAAATATGTAAAAGTTGAAGCGCTGCCAAGCACAGGCTTCACAACCCACGGCGGATGAATTTTTTTGAAAATCTCCATCGCTTTTCTGCGACAAAATTCAAGTTGTTCTTTCCCGTCTTCTAATTTTTGAAGTCCCTGTAAAATAAAATATCTGGGAGTCTTTAATCCAATATCCTCTAAGCGTTCCTTCTTTTTTCTCTTGTTGGCGGTCAAAGAATGCGAAAACGGCTCTGAACCAACATAAGGAACACCGATGCTGTCTAGGAAATCATGAAGTTTTCCGTCCTCGCCATAAACACCGTAAAGAGTGTTAAAAACAACATCAACATGTTTTTTTAAATCTCGCGGCTCCATTGGCACTCCTTGCCTGTGCCAAGCGCCATCTTTTGTAATCAAAATATCAATCGGTTGATATTTGTCTTTTGGCAAATTATTTAAGATATAAGAACCAGCCGCCAAAGACATGTAATATTCAGGGGTAATTCCTCCGCGGATAACCCCAACACGGATTTTTTCATTGGTATGAATCATGCTCCTACATTTTACACGAGATTTTATTTTTTACTTAAACCTTTATGTGAATTACAAAAAGTCCCATGGTTCTCCATGGGACTCTCTAGCGCTCCTTGGAACACTATCTTCGTGACACGCCGCCAAACCACCAATTCCCGAGCCAATAGTCATCCTGATGAACGGTGTCCACCACCATTTGCCTATTTGACTCGAACCACTTGCCGTACATCATGACCCCTCCATCACCCAGCCAAAAAGATACGTTTGGGTATGTTTCCGAAAAGGACGGATCGCTCATGTTGAGCCTCGCTTGCAGTTCAGGACTTGGCATGATTCCCCTTCTTTCATATTCTTTGGTGATGTCACTTGTGAAGACATCGCGCCCGAAATTGAAGAATGTCAGGGTGTCTCTCCTACCATCGCCATGAACCACCGAGTAATCAATGGATCTTGTTTGGGGCTTCGCTTGAGCCGAAACGGTGTCTTGTTGAGTAAGAACACCCAAAACAGAAAGTGCTAGAATGATGATCTTTTTCATCTTCGATCGGGTTTTAGGTGATTATACTACCACTCACCAAAGATGCAACTATCTTTTCTTTGAAAGAAACTTCTTTCCTCTCAAATCTTTATGGTATTTAATAGAAAACCTATGCGCTTCGGAGTTTGCCAAGATTATGGCGTCTTCCCCGTCCCCAAGGGTTCGGGCAGGTCTCCCCTTCACATAGTCTTTGCCACCCCGCACATTGCGGGGTAAACCTAACAAAGCTTTTGGTTTATGT
>CAZKOZ010000068.1:1381-2536 GCA_964554525.1 uncultured Candidatus Saccharibacteria bacterium
GTCTTTGACGACCGCCACAACGGGAATCACCGCGCCGATGCCACTCAAAACTTTTTCCGCGGCGCGTTTTTGGGCGACAGAACCGTCCACAACAATCATGTTCGGATAAAGCCACTCGGTATGAGCAAAACGACGCAAAAGAATTTCACGCAAAGCGCCGACATCGTTTGATTTATCAAATCCGCGAATTTTGAATTTTCTGTATTCCGATTTTTCCGGCGCGCCGTTCGTTACGACAGTCATCACGCCGACCATCTCGCTTCCGCCGGTGTGCGACACATCATACGCTTCAATCCGAAATCTCTTTTCCCTGTTTTCAATATTTTCTTTTTTTATAAGCGAAACATCTTTGATGTGATTTAAAGCAAAAATCTTTTTCTTGATTTCGTTCGCCGCTTCAAACTTTTCTTCTTTCGCCAAAGCGAGCATTTCTTTCTCAAGCTTTTTCACAATGTCTCGCTTTTTGCCTTTGAAGAATAAAATAATATTTTCTATATTTTTTTGATACGCGTTTTTAAAATCACCCGAAGAAGAATCCGGAGCTAGTCCGATTTGCCTATAAAACTCTTTCTGATCTTTTTTCAAAGAATTTTCATCTTGAAAAGGAAAAATACGGCGAACAATCCGAAGAGCTTCGCGGATAACCGAGCCGTTGGGAAATGGACCGAACTTAGCTCGCAGTTTTATGTCTTTGTTTTCTAGTTCACGTTCACGAATAATCAAAACCTTCGGCATATCCCCTTTTGTCACGACCACGTTGTAAAAACTCTTATTATCTTTCTCGCGAGTGTTGGCGACAGGCTGATGCTTTTTTATCAAATTCGCTTCAAGGATGATAGCTTCCAAAACAGAGTCGGTTTCAAAAAAGCCAACATCATCGGCTTTTGTAACCATGTCCAAAATTATCGGTCCGCGAGTATTGAAAATGTCTTTTCCAAAATAGCTTTTTACTCTGTCTTTGAGCGATGTCGCCTTGCCGATATACAAAATCTTCCCTTTTTCTTTAAAGAGATACACCCCCGGAGAATCTGGTAGTTTTGGTAAATTTTTGGTTTTCATCCCTCAAAATATAGCATTTTTGGGTGTGCTTGACAATAGCAATTATTTATGATAGACTGCCAAGGGAACTCGTGTACAAAAACAATAAAACCAACA
>CAZKOZ010000069.1:0-947 GCA_964554525.1 uncultured Candidatus Saccharibacteria bacterium
CCCTCAAAACCCATCCCTCCGCGAGCAGCCCTTCAGCTTTCTTAAACTTCATCTCTTGTGTCTGTCCGTCTTTTTCTATAATCACAATATCATTTCTGCCGATTTTGTCCGTTTCGGTATTTTTTACAGTTTGCCCTCTCGCATCTTCTTCTTTTCCGGAAGATTCAATGTATTTTTTCGGCGCGCTACTTTCCACCACAACCTGCGCTTCTGTTGGGCGAATGGTATCAATCAAAGACAAAACTTGTTCTTCCAAAAGCGCTTCCATCTGACGATACAAATTCAAACCTTCTTTTGTGTATTCAATGAGAGGCTCACGTTGCCCATAAGCGCGCAAGTTCACCGACGAACGCACATAGTCCATCGTTTCCAAATGCTCCGTCCACAAAACATCGTTAACATGTAAAATAATTCTTCGGGCGGTTCTCCAGAACCCTTCTTCACCAACAAGAGCGATTTTTTCAGCAATCAAAGCCTTCATTTTTTCTTTATCCGGCGCGATGCTCAATATATATTCTGAAACTTCAGAATCTTCCGCCAAAAGCATCTTGCGGCGGCGCGCGTAAACCGCCTTTCTTTGGGTGCTTAAAACGTTATCGTATTCAAGTGTTCTCTTTCGCGCGTCAAAGTTAAATCCTTCTATTTTCTTTTGAGCGTTTTCTAGCGCGCTCGTAATCATGCCGTTTACAATTGGTTGATCTTCAGCGATACCAAATCGCCCCATCATGGTTTTAATCCTATCTCCACCGAAAACGCGCATCAAGTCATCTTCTAAAGACACGAAAAATTGAGTTTTACCCGGGTCGCCTTGTCGTCCAGCGCGACCGCGAAGCTGGTTGTCTATTCTTCTGGATTCATGCCTTTCTGTTCCAAGAACAAAAAGTCCGCCAAGCTCTCGCACTTTGTCCCCATCTTCTTTTGTGGCAAGTTCTCCGCCGAGTTTGATG
>CAZKOZ010000069.1:957-2522 GCA_964554525.1 uncultured Candidatus Saccharibacteria bacterium
CACGACCAGCCATGTTTGTGGCAATGGTTACAGCCCCAAGTCGTCCGGCGCCGGCGATGATCTCTCCTTCGCTTTCGTGCTTTTTGGCATTCAAAATAGTGTGCGGAACGCCTTCTTTTTGAAGGAAGTCGGAAAGCATTTCATTTCTTTCAATAGAAATTGTACCGATAAGGATCGGCTGACCTGTTTGGTGAACTTCTTTAATCTTTCCCGCAATCGCTTTGAACTTGCCGATTTCTGTTTGGTAAATCTGGTCATTTTCGTCAATTCTGGCAATTAGTTTGTGCGTCGGAATAGTTATCACATCCAAACCATAGACGCTGAAAAATTCCTCGCTGGAAGTTTTTGCTGTTCCCGTCATACCGGAAAGTTTTTTATAGAATTTAAAGTAGTTTTGATATGTGATTGAGGCGACGGTTTTTGTTTCCTTTTGAATCGTCACGCCTTCTTTGGCTTCAAGCGCTTGGTGCAAACCTTGATTAAACCTTCGTCCGGGCATCATACGTCCGGTTGATTGGTCAATGATTATAACTTCACCATTGTTCACAACATACTCTTTGTCACGAGTAAAAAGCGCTTCGGCGCGAACAGCGGTTTCCAAGTGGTGAACGAGTTTTATCCCATGTTCGGTGTAAATATTTGAAATACCTAAAACATCTTCGGCCTTTTGAATTCCGGCATCGTTTAAGGTAATTGCTTTTAGCTTTTCATCAACTTCATAGTGCTCATTTTTGTTTAGCTTTTTGGCAATATCGGCAAATTTTGTATAAAGGCTTTCTGAATCTTCCGCCGGCGCAGAAATAATTAGCGGAGTTCTGGCTTCATCTATTAAAATAGAGTCAATTTCGTCAACGATGGCAAAGTTGTGTTCACGCTGAACAATATCTTCTTTTCTTGTCGCTAAATTATCGCGCAAATAGTCGAAACCAAATTCATTGTTTGTTCCGTAAGTTATATCGGCGTCGTAAGCTTCTTTTCGTGAACAAGGTTTTAGAAAATCATAAACAACCTTAAAAGACCCGACTTCATCTCGTTCTTCATCTTTTTCTTTTTGAGCAGATTCGTCATATAAATATGACACACCTTGAGAGTTGACCACAGAAACAGAAAGTCCAAGCTTGTTGTAAATCTGTCCCATCCAAGTCGCGTCGCGTCGCGCCAAGAAGTCGTTAACAGTCACAACATGCACGCCTTTTCCGGAAAGCGCGTTTAAATATGCCGGAAGTGTCGCCACCAAAGTTTTACCTTCACCGGTTCGCATCTCGGCGATATTGCCTTCATGCATTGCCAAACCTCCGACAAGTTGAACATCGTAATGTCTTTGATCTCTTGTTCTAATAGAGGCCTCGCGAACCAGAGCAAAAGCCTCCGGTAAAATATCTTCTAGAGTTTCGCCTTTTTGGAGGCGCGTCTTCAATTCAGCTGTTTTCAAAGGAAAATCCTCGTCTTTTAAGGACGATATTTCCGGTTCTAGATTATTGATTTTTAAGACGATTTTCTCAGCCTTGTTTAAGAAACCTTGATTTTGGTCGCCAAAAACGGCTTTGATTTTGGATAAAATTGAC
>CAZKOZ010000070.1:0-656 GCA_964554525.1 uncultured Candidatus Saccharibacteria bacterium
GTAGCAAAGAAAAAAGTTGCTAAAAAAAAGGTAGCTAAGAAGACAGCAAAGAAAAAATCTTCACGCCGCCGAAGATAAAACAATTTCTGTCTTGTTGACAAAGCCGCCCCTCACTCAACTCTCGCTCTGCGAGGACTGAGTGAGGGGCTGGTTTTGTATTTGCCCTAAAAATGTTAATATTCTCCCATGTCAATTTTATCCAAAATCAAAGCCGTTTTTGGCGACCAAAATCAAGGTTTTTTAAATAGGGCTGAGAAAATAGTCTTAAAAATCAATAATTTAGAGCCGGAAATATCATCATTAAAAGATGAAGATTTTCCTTTGAAAACTGCTGAATTAAAGGCGCGTCTAGAAAAAGGCGAAACTCTGGAAGATATTTTGCCAGAGGCTTTTGCTTTGGTTAGAGAAGCCTCTATTAGAACAAGAGATCAAAGGCATTATGATGTGCAACTTGTCGGAGGTTTGGCAATGCATGAAGGAAATATTGCCGAGATGCGGACAGGTGAAGGTAAAACCTTGGTGGCGACACTTCCGGCATATTTAAACGCGCTTTCTGGAAAGGGTGTGCATGTGGTTACCGTTAACGACTTCTTGGCGCGACGTGACGCGACTTGGATGGGACAGATTTATAACAAGCTCGGACTTTCTGTTTCGGT
>CAZKOZ010000070.1:666-2061 GCA_964554525.1 uncultured Candidatus Saccharibacteria bacterium
ATGAATCTGTTCAAGAAGAAAAAGACGAAGAGCGAGATGAAGTTGGATCTTTTAAGGTTGTTTATGATTTTCTAAAACCTTGTACTAGAAAAGAAGCATATGGGGCTGATATTACTTATGGAACAAACAATGAATTTGGATTTGACTATTTGCGTGACAATTTAGCGACAAGAAAAGAAGATATTGTTCAGAGAGAGCATAATTTTGCAATCGTTGACGAAATTGACTCTATCTTAATAGACGAAGCCAGAACGCCGCTCATCATATCTGCGCCGGCGGAAGATTCAGAAAGCCTCTATATAAAGTTTGCTGATATTGCCAAGAAATTGAACAAAACTGAACACTATGAAGTGGATGAGAAATTGAAAGCTATAACTTTAAACGATGCTGGAATCCAAAAAGCTGAAGATCTTTTGGGTATTTCAAATATTTACACCGAACAGGGAATAAAACTTGTCCATCACCTGGAAACTGCTGTACGCGCAGAGGCGCTTTTCACTCGCGACAAAGAATATGTTGTTAATAATGGCGAGGTTATAATCATTGATCAATCAACCGGACGTATGATGCCGGGAAGACGCTTTAATCAAGGACTTCACCAAGCGCTTGAAGCAAAGGAGGGTGTCGTTGTTCAAAAAGAAACAAAAACAGTTGCCTCGATCACATCTCGAAACTACTTTAAATTCTATAAAAAGCTTTCTGGTATGACGGGTACGGCCAAGACTTCCGGGGAAGAATTCTTTAGTGTTTACGGACTTGATGTTGTAACGATTCCAACCCACAAATCAATCGCCAGAATTGATGAAAACGATCAGATATATCAGACTGAAATCGGCAAATTCAAAGCAATTGCACAGAAGATCAAAGAAGTTCACCAAACAGGTCAGCCGATACTCATCGGTACTATTTCCATTGAAAGAAACGAGATGCTTTCTGATTTCTTGCAGAAAGAAGGAATACCTCACACTATTTTGAATGCTAAAAAACACGAAAGTGAAGGCGAGATTATCGCCGGCGCTGGGCGACTCGGCGCTGTAACTATTGCCACAAACATGGCTGGTCGCGGAATCGACATCAAATTAGGTGGTGAGCTCGCGACAAAAGAAGATGGGGATAAGGTGCGAGAGCTTGGCGGACTTTTCGTTCTTGGTACAGAAAGACATGAATCTAGGAGGATAGACAATCAGCTTCGAGGTCGCGCTGGTCGTCAGGGCGATCCAGGTAAAACACAGTTTTTCGTGTCTTTGGAAGATGATTTGATGCGGGTGTTCGGTGGAGACAGAATTAAAACCATGATGGGACGGTTTGGTATCGCCGAAGATCAGCCAATTGTAAATGGCATGATTTCAAGCGCTTTGGAAAATGCTCAAAAGAAAATAGAAGGATTTAACTTTG
>CAZKOZ010000070.1:2071-2512 GCA_964554525.1 uncultured Candidatus Saccharibacteria bacterium
ACGATAATGTTTTAAGCACTCAAAGAAAGGCTGTTTACGCGCGTCGTCGCAAAATGCTTTTGGCGGAAGATTCTGAAGTTTCAGAATATATATTAAGCATTGCCCCGGATAAAGAAAAAATGGAGGCTTTGATTGCTGAAAAAATCACCTTGGTTGGCGAAGAGGGTTTTTGGAGAACTGCTCGCAGGATAATCTTGCATGTTAACGATGTTTTGTGGACGGAGCATTTGGAAACAATGGACTATGTCAGGTCCTCTGTAAACTTGCGCGCTTACGGTCAGCGTGAGCCTTTGATTGAATACACAAAAGAAGGTTTGAATCTATATCGTCAGATGGAAGCTCTCTTAGAAGAACAGGTTTTGTCTTTGGTGGAAACTATTCGCCCGACGGAAGCGCAGGTGGTGGTGGAAAGTAGTAACTCTAAAAAATACATTGAATCTT
>CAZKOZ010000071.1:0-2484 GCA_964554525.1 uncultured Candidatus Saccharibacteria bacterium
TCTTGGTTTTCAGAGCGTTTTCAATTTTATTTACTTGTTCGTTTTTCAGGGCTTTAAGCACAACATATCCGGAACAAATTCCCAAAAATCCGGCAAAAAATCCTTGTCCCAAAATTCCCCAGAAAGTGTTGATGTTCAAAATATCGTCAAAAACGCCGAGCAGGTTGTAGGCAACATATCCGGCAAAAAACGCCCCGGCAAAGCTTTGAAAAAATGACCTAAGCAAGAAAGAATCTTTCGTCTTGCCAACAGAAAAATCTTTGCGGAAAAACAGCCATAGCAAGAATGCGTTTAAAACTGAACCGATAGAATACGCAAGTGGAAGCATGACAATCTCTACTCCGCCGACACCTTCCAAACGCAAAATTGATTCCACGAAAAATCTAAATATCTCGCTTTGTCTGAAAATATCTACCAACCAAAAAGCAAAACCAATTGTCGCACCCGTTGAGATTATGTTTATAAGCAGCGGTCTTTTGGTGTTTCCCGCCGCGTAATATCCGCGAGTGAAAAGCAAAATGAGACTTTGCGCCGAAACAGAAATCGCAAAGAGCGCAAGCGCGGCGGCTGTCAGACGCGTGTCATTCCAAGTAAAATTCCCTGTCCCCAAGATCACACGCACAATCTGCGCACGCAAGACAATGAACAAAAACATAACCGGCAAAGACCAGAAAATAATTTGTTTGGCGGCGAGGCTGATGTAGGCGACAAAATCTTTCATGTTGCTTGAAGAGAAAAATCTCGCCAGGGTCGGAAAGGCGGCGACAGAATATGAAATGCCGATTATGCCAAGCGGCACGTTTTGAATATGGAGCGCAAATTGGAAAATGGAAATCGCGCCTTCACCCATTTTTGAAGCTATGGCGATAATAGCGATGAGTGAAATCGCGCCGAGTGAAAGCCCGAGAGTTCTCGGAAAAGAAAGCATCGTAACCTTTTTAATCTCTTTCCAATCAATCCCGCCCTCCGAAGGAGTTCGGGCAAGCTTCAAAGAAAACTTTGGCAAAAATCCGTGACTCGCCAAGACCGGAAACTGCACAATAGCGTGAAGTATCGCGCCCAAAACAACACCGTAGGCAAGTCCGGCGAGACCAAACATCGGATAAAAGAAAACCACTCCGGCGATAATTCCCAAGTTATAGAAAACAGGACTTAGCGCGAAGACAAAAAACTTTTTGAACATTTGCGTGACAGAGCCGAAAAGATTTGAAAGTCCCAAGAAAATTGGCGAGAGAAGCATTATTCTGGAAAGCAAAACAGTGTCTTTGAGTTCTAAAGCAGTAAATCCGGGAGCGACAATTTTTACTAAATACGGCATGGCAAAAAACGCGATGATAGAAACAACAATCATCGCCAAAAGAAAAACTGTAAAAATATCGTTTAGGAATTTCTTCGCTTTTTCACTGTTGCCGTTTAGCTCGCCGTCTTCTTTAACCCCAAGCTTGTCCACCAAAAACGGCAGAAGCGCCGTAACGGAAGCCAGCGAGGCAATGGATACAAAGATAAAGTCCGGAACTTTAAAAGCGGCGTAATACACGTCCAAACTTGAAGATGGTCCGATGAAATGCGCGAAAAGTCTGTCGCGTACAAGCCCTAAAATCTGAGAAAGCAAAGTAAAAAATCCCAAGATGATAGCGGCTTGATTGATATTCCCAAATTCCCTGTTTAAAAGATTAAAGACTTTTTTTACCATAAACTAAATTACAACATTTACTATCTTGCCGGGCACATAAATGAATTTTTTGATTTTTTGCTCGCGAACATATTCTTGAATCGCCGGACGAGATAAAACCAAATCCATCGCTTCATCTTCGCTTGCGTCGGATATGATTTCAATCTCGTCGCGAACTTTCCCATTTACCTGAACCGCGATTTTTATTTTCTCATCTTTGATTTTTGATTCGTCAAATTTTGGCCACGACGCGAGATGGATTGACTGTGTTTCGCCAAGCTCGTGCCAAAGCTCTTCTGTCATATGCGGAGCAAACGGCGCAAGTATCCGCAACACATTATTGATGTCCGACCTCAATAATGAATCTTGTTTCTCAAGTTCGTTAACTAAAATCATCATATTTGAAACACAGGTGTTAAATTTAAAATTTGAAATACCCTCTGTAACTTTCTTTATCGTCTTGTGTAAAAGTGGATTAGATTCAAGACCTAGATCTGAATCATTTATTTTCTCTTTAAGTCGCCAAACACGCTCAAGAAAACGTCTCGTCCCCACAAGCCCATCCGTGTTCCAAGAGGTGTATTGCTCAAACGGACCGATAAACATTTCATAAAGCCGGAAAGAGTCAGCGCCGAACCTATCCACCATTTCATCCGGATTCACCACATTTCCCCATCGCTTTGACATTTTTCGTCCATCGCTCGCAAGTATTAGACCCTGGTTTTTCAAAAGTTTAAAAGGCTCATCTGTCGGCACGTAGCCCAAGTCATGCAAAACTTTGTGCCAAAAACGCGCGTATAAAAGATGCCCTG
>CAZKOZ010000072.1:0-2414 GCA_964554525.1 uncultured Candidatus Saccharibacteria bacterium
GTTTCTTTCTTCCACCTTTGGAATTTTTTGTCTTGCGACCTTCAGACAGCATAAATTTCTGCGTTTGACACTTGTCAAAAACGCCGCTTCCAAGTCTTCTGCAAATTTTATATTTTGGTCCGATTATCATAACTCAGTCGTTAATAAAAAATAATTTTTAAACTCTTCTTGGTTTCTTGGGTCTTGGGCCGTTAAAAGGAATAGGGGTTGTGTCTTTTATAGAATTAAGCTCAATACCCCTAGCCATAAAAGCTCTGATCGCCGACTCTCTACCTGTACCAACTCCTTTAACTATAGCGTCGGCTTCCTTCACACCGATAGCCTCTGCTTTTTCACCGATCAAATCACCAACTTTTGCCGCTGCAAAAGGTGTACCCTTTTTAGCGCCCTTAAAACCCAGCGCCCCGGATGATGACCAAAATACAACATTTCCTTTTTTATCAGAGAAAGATACTTTTGTGTTGTTAAAAGTTGCCTCAACAAAAAGAATACCGTCAGCCAGTTTTCTTTTTGATGTTTTAGACAAAGCTCTGTTTTTAAGCTCCTTGTTTACACCACTCTTATTTGATTTTACGATTCGCTTTTTACCCATATATTAACTAAGTCTTACTTGCCACAACCCTTCCTGAACCCATCGTCTTTCTGACGTTACCTCTGACTGTTCTTGAGTTGGTCTTTGTTCTTTGACCTCTTGTTGGCAAACTGCGAGAGTGACGCAAACCTCGATACGACCCGATATCCTTTAATCTTTTAACATTTGCAGATACGCCTCTTTTTAGATTCCCTTCTATGGTGTAGTTGTCTTCGATAATCTTTCTAATCTTGCTCTCTTCATCCGTACTCAAATCTTTTGGCTTTGTTCCATAATCAACTTTTGCTTCATCTAAAATTTTATGAGCACGAGAACGACCGATTCCGTAAATAACGGTTAGGGCCATTTCTATTCTGCTTTCGTCTGGAATTGTTATACCTGCTATTCTCATATTTAAAATACGCTAGCCTTGTCTAGCATTACGACGACGATTAGTTTTGTTAATCCTATATAATCGTCCTTTTCTTTTAACAATTTGATCTCCTTGAGCAAGATCTTTTTTCTTTATAGAAGTTTTAATTTTCATGAAAAACCTTAATTTTCTACTGAATCCAAAACTAAGGACCTACCCTTAATTTACGGTTTATGATATTAACCTATTTTAAAAATAAATGCAAGTCTTAGTTACAAGACATGCCCAGCCACCTACAGTCTTCGAGTGATACGTCCTTTACCCCCATAAGGGTCAAGAAGCACCTCAACCTTATCACCAATAAGAACCTTGATCCTAAACTTCCTCATTTTACCTGAAAGATAGGCTATTTTTTGATCATCCTCGCCTTCCATCTGAACCCTGAACATAGCGTTCGGCAAAGCTTCGGTAACAACCCCAACAGACTTCTTTTCTTGTTGATCTTTATTCATTTACTGTGAGAGTGTACCAATAATAATGGAATAAGTCAAAACCTATAGCGCAGAAGTGTTAATTATCTTTATCTGATCTTTTTTGTCAGGGAAAGATGTTTTCCAAAAAGGCTTTAGAGAAAGCTCTGCGCGATCGATATTTTTAAAGGTGGCTAAGACTTGTTCAAATCTTCTCTTCTTTACGCCGACCAATGACTCTTGTAACGAGCTTTCATCTATTTTCCAAATTACGCTAACACTGTCTTTCACGGACAGATTTATACTGTCAACCTCTGTTGGGTTGATTTCCCCCTTAGACAAGAGGTCGACAGAAACATTTTCTAAATCCGGCAAATAAACAGGGTTTTCTTCAAGGTCGGCAATCGCTCCATCTATCATGCTTTTAGTTATTAAATCTTTCTTAAAAACAAACGCATAGAGTATTCCTTTTTGCTTAATGATTAGCTCATCGTTTCCTGCTCCAGCGATGATTTCCGGACTGTCTGTTTTTAAAACTGTTGCATTGTCATAAATAACAAAACCTTCAGGAAGTTCGGCATGAGCTTTGGAAAGTAAATTTTGTCGCAAGTTTTCTGTTAACAAGTCTTTTTGCTTGCCTTCTTCTTCCTCTGAAACAACATAGGTATCACCCTTAAAACCGCCCTCTATCTGGGTTAGCGCTCTTGCATATATTGTGTCGTACTTGGGAGAACCCTTAAAGCCAAGGATCTTTAGATCAGCTTCTTTTTTGTTGTATTCTTCTCCAGGGACGTCAGCATACACCTCAACATCAACGCTTCCGGGAACGGTTTCCCCTCCGCTAGACCTTTGCCCGGGAACACTTACAGCTCTCTGTGTTTTATAAATCTTTCCATCTTCTGTTTCTAGCCTGGTATCAATCAATAGATTTTGAGAAGCGCTGCTGTGATTGTTAAAAATCCTAACCATACCAACAGCCTTCTTTTCAACGTATTTCTTT
>CAZKOZ010000073.1:0-234 GCA_964554525.1 uncultured Candidatus Saccharibacteria bacterium
CGACGATAAAACCTTTTGATAAGAGAATATTATCTTTTATAAAAGAAGTCGGAGCTGTCGTTTCTGCTGAGGAGCATCAAATCGCTGGTGGTCTGGGAAGCGTTTTAGCGGAAGAGCTAGCGAAATTTTTCCCAGTACCGCAAGAATTTATCGGCGTTCACGACCGCTACGGACAATCCGGCAACACAAAAGAGCTTTTTGCTGAATATGGTTTAGATGTGAGTCATATTAAAC
>CAZKOZ010000073.1:244-513 GCA_964554525.1 uncultured Candidatus Saccharibacteria bacterium
AAGAGGGTTTTGAAGAGGAAAGTCGGCGGAGGGAGTTAGTTTAACTCTGGATTTGCCGTTGGAACAGTTTCTATTGCATTTAATATCTCTTCCAGTTCTTTTATCCGATTTTCTATTTTTGCTTTTTCTGCTTCTGGTCCATTTAGATTTTGTTCTACCAGGCGAGATATTCTTTCTCTGGTGCTAAGGATTTGCGCGTAAATCTGAGATTGTCTTTCATTGTTTTTCTCACTGCTTAAATTTTCAGATAGTCTATTAAGTCTTTCACT
>CAZKOZ010000073.1:523-2113 GCA_964554525.1 uncultured Candidatus Saccharibacteria bacterium
TTTGCTTGGTGATATTCTATTGCCTCCTTCAAGTCTTGAATCCTTTGCCAAATAACATTTGGCATGTCTTCTGCTTTTTCGCTTAGATTTGGATTCGCAGACGCTTTTTCAACTTCAGCATTAAAATTGAGGTTATTAATATAATCGTCTAAGCTGGGTTCTTTCCCAAGTTTTGTGAATTTAACATGTTTATCTGTTCTCTTGTCCTCACCAGAATGACTATTTGGTTTTGGTTTTTCAAAAAATCCCATTAGTTTATTTTTTTAGGCTTATAATTAGAAGGTGCTTTTGCAAGGAACTCTTCCAGCTTTTTTCTGGAAAGAAGACCCTTTTGTGCTCCCACGTATTGTACCACATTCATGGAGTTTACTGGACCCCACATAAGGGCCTCTGGCACGGACATTCCGAGGGCTAAAGCTGAAGTGAAAGTGCTTGAAAATGAGTCTCCGGCACCGGTTCGTTCTTTTGGCGGGGAAGGATCGGGATACATTGGAATATAGAGCATATCACGCCCGTCGTATGTATAAGCGCCGGCAGGACCGTCCGTAATAACTGCAATTTTTGGGCCCAAATCATAAATTCCTTGTAGAAGTTTTTGGATGTCTCTTTCTCCAGTCTCTAGAATTTTCTGAGATTCTTCTTTGTTACAGAAAAAAACATAAGATGCTTCATAAACATCTTTTAATTCTTTATATCCCAGACTTATTTGAAAAGTTCCGGGTTGGAAAGCCAACTTAACGCCTTTCTCTTTTACATATTTTGCGATTTGATGATGATAGGGTAGAGAATTTTCAGCAACAGAAGAAAAATAAATCCATTCTGGCGCTTCTGAACCAGACATTATTTTTTCGAAATTATAATCAAAGTGTGAATGCTTGATTAAAATAGTTCTTTCAGCTTCAAAACTCAAAACATAGTGATAGTTTGTTTTGTGTCCGTCTTGGACTTGGATCAAGTCTGTTTTAATACCTTCATTTTTGATTGTCTCTATGCAGTCTTTGCCGTCTTCATCGTTTCCAACATGTGTTACAAGGGCTGTTTCTAAACCACGCCTTGCCGCTGAACCAGCTGCGCTGGGACTGTTACCAACAGCTTTTACGACCTCCACATCTTCGTATGGAATCTTGTCACCAAACCGCATCGAGATTGTGCAATTTTCGTCATTTATGTCGCACGACACTCTGGCGTCTTTAAGCTGGATAAAAGCGTCGGTAACAATATCGCCAATGGCTAGAAATTTAACTTTTTTCATGAACCAATTTTAACAGATTTCTTGAATTAACAATCCACAGATATTGACTAAATGAGATTTTATTTGCTAGTATGGGGTTTCGTTGCTCTTTTTAAAACATCAAACCAAAACGAAGATGACAGACATCGGACCCTTCTCTGTACCAAGTGTTCCTGTGGGTGGAACCGTTGTTGAACTTCAGTCCATGGAATTCTTGGACAAGTTTAACCAAGAGATCGAACAAATAGAAGATGAACTCAAGGAGTGTCGCGCAGCTTTCGCGAAATCCAGGAATGATGCCAGAAGTTCTCATGGTGGGGGCGGCTGGTTCTATCGGATTTCTGCAGGCGAAATGAGCA
>CAZKOZ010000073.1:2160-2396 GCA_964554525.1 uncultured Candidatus Saccharibacteria bacterium
CTAATTAAGGATGAAATAACTCTTGAATTTTTGGAAGAAATAGAAGAGATACAAGAAATAACTCCCGAAGCATCAAGATTTTTTGTTAATAAACTTAAGAAAATGTATGAGGAACTAAAGGAGCAAAATCATGATAAAGGTGTCTTCCTATCTAAAGCCCTTAAGATTTTCAATCAGATGTATAGATTTGAAATTGATTCGGAAGAAAAAGAAAAAATTAAAGAGGAGATTAGCCA
>CAZKOZ010000074.1:0-2345 GCA_964554525.1 uncultured Candidatus Saccharibacteria bacterium
GCGAAAAATTCTTGAAGCCCTTGCCAAAGCATTTGTCCCACACCTCTTCCTTGATATTCCGGAAAAACATAAATTGCTTTTAGTTGATACACGTCGCCATTGTCTAAACCCAACGCATTCCCCACCAATTTATCACCTTCTTTTGCAACCAGAAACTTTTTATTATTTCCGTGATTTTTTATAGCTTCCGCTCTAAGGTGAACAGATTCTTCTGTAAATTTTTGGATGTCTTGTTTTGAAATACCGGCTCCTTTGTTTGGGTACGTATCTAACCAAGTCTTTGATAAAAGATCATTTATATCCTTGGCATCTTCAGGTTGTGCTTTTAAAATTTTTATCATTTTGATTTGTTACATTCTCTCAGGTGATTCAATACCTAAAAGATAGAGTCCGTTTTTTAGAGTTTGGGCTGTTTTTTCAACAAGAGTTAGGTAAAATCCGGCATTTTGGTTTTCTTTGTCCAAAATTTTTGTCCTGCCATACCAAGAATTAAAGGCTCGAGAAAGCTCTAAAAGATAGTTGGCTATATAATGCGGCGTCCAAGCAGCTATAGAATTTTCAACAACGTCCGGAAACTGATATAGAAGCTTTTCAACTTCACCAGGTATCCAGTCGCTAGAGACTTCTTCGTTTTTTGTAAAACCGTTAGACAGACCTTTTTCCAAGAGTGAGAGAGAGCGCGCAATAGTATATTGAATATACGGTCCGGAATCACCTTCAAAAGAAAGTGAGGTTTCCGGATCAAAATTTATATTCTTCCCCGCCTCAGATTTTAAGATTGTAAATTTTAACGCAGCAATAGCAATCTTGTCTGCCAAAAGCGCATCTTTGTCCTCCATTTTAGCTAAAGCTTCATCGTGGACAACAGATAAAATTTCAGTTGCAAGAGGAACACCGCCAAGACGCGAAGACATTTTGGCACCTTTAAAACTCATGCGACCATGAGTACGATGAATAGTCTTTTCCTCCCAATCATAATTTATATGTCCAGCTGCCGAAGAAACCACCCTGAAATACTCTTTTTGAAAATGGTCAGTTACAAAAATAGAAATATCCGGGCGATAGTTTTGGAATTTAAGCGAGAGTAATCCAATATCCTTAGCTTCATATGTTGGAAAACCTTCTTTGTTAATAAACACTCGTGTATGAAGCCCGAATTTTTCTCCTTCGTAAATCACTGCCCCATCACTTTCGGTAAAAATCTTGCCAATGTTTTCGCGAACAATTTTTTCACCCACTTCCCCTGCCTCACTTTCAAAAATAAAAGCATCAAACTGCGATCCAAGCCTGTGTGCCACATGTTGAAAATATGAAAGATTGAGCTCTTTGCCAATCGTATAAATCTCAAACTCTTCTGATGATTCGTCGGATACAATTTTTTTGTAGACTTCGCGAACTTCTTTTTGCACATCTTCACTTTCGTCAAAAGCGCGTGTTCCCGCAACATAACACTCTCCCAAAATACCCATCACCCCACCATTTAAGTCGCCCTTTTGACCTTGCAAAAATTTTGCCCCTCCCCTTCGTTTAATTTCCCAAATAGCCTTCGCAATACCAAGAGAAATATCAGATGGATAAGAAATCTTTGTAACTTTTGCGCCAGAAAATTCCGCCAATCGTGAAATTGATTCTCCGATAGCATTGTTCATCATATGTCCAATATGAAAAGGCTTGAAAAGATTCGGGCTTGAATGCTCCACTAAGATTTTTTTATCTTGATAGAGATCGGATTTTCCGAAATTTTCGTCTATTTTTGAAATCTCTTTCAGGAAGAACTTTTTGGACAAGTAAAAATTTATAAATCCCGGCTCGGCAACCCAAACTCTTTCAACCAGATCATTCTCCGGCAAATTATCCGCTATTTCATCCGCCAAATCCATAGGCTTTTTGCCGAGTTTTTTTGCCAAAACCATTGCAACATTCGTAGAATAATCACCGTGAGAAAAAACGTCCGGATGTTCCAGGTGCAAAGTAGTTTTAGAAATACCGATTTTAGACAATGCTTCATTTATCAAACTTTCCAACTCTATTTTTATTTGCATAACACAATAACTATATTAAAAAATCCAGTTTATGTCTAATGAAATAAAAAAAGGGGTGACGTAATTAAACGTCTCCCCCTGGTTGGTGGCGTTCTCCCATCCATCTATCAACGTCATGAATGTCCGACCCGAGAAACCTTGCGAAAGACACAAGATCCGAGTAGGAGAATTTTTCCGCCTTTGCGACATATTCTGAGACCCTAAGGTCTTTTGCAACACCGGCGCAAATACCCCAAACGACGCCTTGAATCTCTACGGTTTTGTACTTAAAAGCAAGCTCTTTATTCCTGCTTACATAGTGGA
>CAZKOZ010000075.1:0-1830 GCA_964554525.1 uncultured Candidatus Saccharibacteria bacterium
GGTTCTGTTAAAAGCCAAGGCTTCCACGGACCGTACCAAGCTCAGGACTTGGCGGCGAAAGAAGGCACATCAATTGTCGCATCATCAGCCGGTCGCGTGATCGCTGTGAGATACGGTTGGAGTGGCGGATATGGAAACATGATAATTATTGATGACGGACGAGCCAATGTTTTGTACGCCCACATGAGTAAAATTGATGTTGTCCAAGGACAAGTAATTGCGCAAGGTGAAAAAGTTGGAGAGGTTGGAAACACCGGACGTTCAACCGGCCCACACCTTCACATTGAATACCGCGGTAAGAATGGTCCAATAAAGACGCCGGTTTGGTAGTTTAGGGAGTAGTAGATAGTAAGTAGAAAGTAGAACAAATCATGCCACAAGGCATGATCTGTTTTTATTTACGTACTACTCCCTACCTTCTACTCTCTAGTACACTTCTTTAGGTCTATACTGAAGCGCTTCCAAAACATGTTTTATTTCAATATTTTCTGAATCATCCAAATCAGCAATGGTGCGAGCAAGTTTTATAATGCGATGATAAGCGCGCGCTGAAAGCCCGAGACGCTCTGCCGAAGTGTTTAAAATATCTTTAACTTCATCTGAGAGAACAGCGATTTTATCCAAATCACGGACAGACATTTCAGCATTTGTTTTTGATTTTGAACCAGAAAGGCGCTTCAACTGTCTTTCTCTGGCTTTGATAATTTTCTTTCTTATATCCTCGCTGGTTTCTCCTGATTTGCCTCCGCTTAAAAGTTCATAGTCAATTTTGGGCACGTCTACCCACATATCAATCCTGTCCATTATCGGTCCGGAGATTTTCCTTTTGTATCTGACAATATCGCTCGCCGTGGCATCGTCCGGCGGCGGGTTCATCGCTGCAACTAATATAAAGTTTGTCGGAAAAATCGCAGAGCCTTTTGACCGAGAAATATGCACCACCCTATCTTCCAACGGCTGACGCAAAGATTCCAAAACCCTTCTGTCAAACTCCGGAAACTCGTCCAAAAATAAAACTCCTCTGTGAGCGAGTGTTACTTCACCCGGTTTTGGAAAGGTTCCGCCACCGATAACCGAAACGTAACTTGAAGTATTGTGCGGCGAACGAAATGGCGGAGTTGTCACAAGCGAACCGCGCAAAGTTCCGGCAATACTATGAATACCGGTGATTTCCAAAATCTCCTCTTTGGAAAGCGGAGGCAAAACTCCGGAAAAAGCGCGAGCAAGCATGGTTTTTCCTGTTCCCGGTGGGCCATACATCGCAATATTGTGTCCGCCAGCCGCGGCAATCATCAGTCCCCTTTTGGCAACTTCTTGCCCACGAATATCAGAAAAATCATTTTGCGCTTTGGCAGCATCCAGATTTATTTCTGTTAATTCCTGTTCCAAGAGCGCGAATTCTTCCTCCTCTTTTAAGTGGTTTATCACTTCTAAAAGATTTCTCGCTGGAAATATTTTTATATCCTCAATCAAAGCCGCTTCTTCCCTATTTGCGTATGGCACAAAAACTTCTTCAAAGCCGAGTTCTTTTAGATTTTTGACCAAAGCCAGAGCGCCGCGAACAGGTTTCAATTCGCCGTTCAGCGATAGTTCGCCAATGAAAGCTTTTTTCTCCGGATTAAATTTTAATTCACCCTCGGAAAGAAGATAGCCAAGAGCTATCGCTAAATCAAAATACGACCCTTCTTTTTTGACACTGGCAGGTGAAAGCGAAACAACAATTTTTTGATTGCTCTGTTTTGGAGATTTGAAACCGGAATTTTTAATCGCCGAACCGACTCTGTCACGTGCCTCTTCTACTGATTTGTCGGGCAAACCGACAACAGAGAA
>CAZKOZ010000075.1:1840-2327 GCA_964554525.1 uncultured Candidatus Saccharibacteria bacterium
TGTTTCAATTGTGATGAGCTGCCCGTCCAAAAGATTCACTTGGGCGGAATATACGCGCGAGAACATAAAACAATTTTAGCAAAAGATTTATGATTTAGGAACTAAGATTTAAGAAAAAAGAAAAAGCCCCCGGCAAGGACGTATCCAGGCAAGGGTCTTTTTCATGGTTATGACGCTATCCTATACGAGTCAAAACAAAAAGTCAATAGCATAAGGGGATATACTCTAATCGTTCATATGCTCCTTGCAAGTTCTCGCTGCTGGGTTTGCTTCAAGTCTGTCTTCTTCAATCTGTTTTCCAGAAACTTCGCAAATTCCAAAACTTCCGTCGGCTCGTTCAATTTTATCCAAAGCATTTTTCACATCCAAATATCTTTTTTCAATCTCGCCCAAAGTATTTGCCCTCGTCAAAAAATCTTCATCAAAATCAGCCGCGTCATTTTTGTCTGAAACATCTGCTTCGCCCGGCTCGCTCTGGTATGCTCCC
>CAZKOZ010000076.1:0-2139 GCA_964554525.1 uncultured Candidatus Saccharibacteria bacterium
TTATTGAGGTTCGACCTCAGTAAAGTTTTATTTGTAAGCAAATACATTGCCCGGATGGCGTAATTGGTAGCCGCGCACGACTTAAAATCGTGTCCCGTAAGGGGTGTGGGTTCGACCCCCACTCTGGGCACAGAGGAGTATGCAGTATTTAGTATACTGTATACAGTATGAAAATCTGTCCCTCTGCTCGCGAGCAGAGGGACAGATTTTCAAGACCACCGAGGTTCGACTTCCAGAAGAGGCTGGGACGGGAATCGAACCCGTGCGTGGCGGTTTTGCAGACCGCAGCGTTACCACTTCGCCACCCAGCCAAATTATCTTTTCCTTTTACTTTATCATAACTTCAAAACCTCTACCGCTGGCGTGGACCTTGCCCGCCAAAGCCTTGCGTCGGCGGGACTTCGGTAAACCCGCGTTTATTTAATTTATCACAAAACTAAAAATCTTCCGAAACAGAAAGTTCGTGAATCCTTTGTCTGTTTTTTTCGCCTCTGTCTATTTCCACATCAACAAAAGGAATGACTCTAAGACTCATCTTCTTTTTTATTTGATGTTTAATCTCACTTCTTTTGCGTTTACAAAAATCAAGCGCCGCCTTTTCTTTTTCTTCCGGCAACACTGTGATAAAGATTTTAGCATTTTTGAGGTCTGGAGACACGTCCGCTTTTGTGACGGTTATCAAAGAAGTCCGATTGCTTTCCGCTTCCAAAAAACGCGCAACAACTTCTTTAATTTCTTGACTAACTTTTTCTTGTCTTTGTGTCATGTTACTTAATTACTAATTCAAACGATTCAATAATATCTCCGGGCGCGATGTCTAGTTTAGCTTCCACGATGGCGCCAAATTCCAGACCTTCTTTCACTTCTTTGACCTCGCTTCTGTTTTGTTGAAGTCCAGTGATTTTACCACGCATGATTTCTTCATCTTGTCGCAGGATTCGCACAATGTTTCCGGATTTAATTTCTCCTTCCACAACTCGTCCGCCAACAAGCTGACTGTTTTTTGTTCTTGAGAAAAACTTCAAAACTTTTATTTTTCCTTTTGTTTCCAAAACTTCTTTTCTTGGACGCCTTTTTTCCAGTTCCTGGTTTAGCCAGTCTGTTAGTTCGTAAATTATGTTAAAGCTCTTGATTGTCGCGCCAATCTGATCATTTGCATCCAAAGCTGTTCGCTCAACTTTCACGTTAAATCCAACAATAATCACATCTTTGTCCGCGCCGGCAAAAGTCAAATCAGACTCGGTTATATCGCCAACTCCTTTTCGCACAATTTTAAAACACGCCTCATCGCAAACCATACTTCTGATTTCTTTTTCAATTGCTTCGCCCGTTCCAGCCACATCCGTTTTTAAAATTATCGGAATCATTTTTTCACGGACATGATTTGTATCATCGGTTTCATTTATTTTCACTGACTGCATTTCTTTTATAAATTCTTCCGCTTCTTTTTTCGTATTGAAAGAATAAAAAGTTTCGCCGATACGAGGCATTTTTGTCAGCCCCAAGATTTTGAAATTTGAAGTGAAGCCGGTAATGCGAATCGGGGAAGAGAAGCGAGCTTCGTCCACGCTTTTACCACTCGCGTCTTCAAAAATTCTTGTCGCCGCCATTGAGTCGTCTGCCACGACAAACATTCCGCGTTTAAGAGTCCCGTCTTTAATCACTAAAGATGCGGAAATTCCACGTTTCTCATCCATGTCTGATTCAATCACAAGTCCCGTTGCCGGTTTTGAAGTGTCGCCGGTCAGACTTTCCATCTCGGCAGTCAAAAGAATCGTCTCTAAAAGCTCGTCAATGTTTGTGCCGTTTTTGGCGGAAATTTCCACGCAAGAAATATCTCCACCGTAACCTTCAATATATATTCCAGCTTCAACCAAAGAATTTTTTGTTTTGTTTACATCAGCGCCGTTTTTATCAATCTTGTTTATGGCAACGAGAAATGGTGTTTTACTTTCAATAATACTTTGATACGCCTCAAGAGTTTGTTTGTTTACGCCGTCATCCGCCGCGACAATAAGGACAGCGATGTCAGCAGCTTTGGCTCCGCGCTGACGCATATTTGAAAAAGCCGCGTGTCCCGGAGTGTCCAGGAAAGTAATCTTTTTCATTTCTCCGCTTTCGGTTTTGTGATTAACCTCA
>CAZKOZ010000077.1:0-2134 GCA_964554525.1 uncultured Candidatus Saccharibacteria bacterium
TGTAATTGGTTAGGTGTTTCCAAGGTGTTGAAAGGATGCGAAATTCTTGACAAAAGTATTATTATATGTATAATTAGGAAAAACCAGAAGCCAATGAAGGAAAAGTTCCCGGAGCCACAAGTGCCTGAATTCCATGCCATAAACTGGGTGGGCGTTTGGCAAAGAGCAATGCTGTTTCCGCTCGTGTTCCCAAGGATGACCACGGTGTTGATATTAGTTCTTACAGACTCCATCATGATGGCAGCCAAAGTCCATTAGTTGGGGAGAATAAAAGGGTGAGGTTGGGCTTTACCCAACCTCACCCTTTCTAATTTTTAAACCATGAACTCAATTACCCACCTTCGCCAAAGCTGCACTGGTCTGTTCTCGTTTAAAGTAAAATCTAAGAATTATCTTGCTCTTCAAAATGCATATCCACTAACATCTTTTCTAGATTAGAATATTCATCAACTAAAGCTGTTCTTGTTTTTTCATCTAAACCGGTTCTAAAATAATTATTATTCAACTCTGAGAGCATGTCTTTCATGGTCATTCTTTTGCCATAGACATATTCAGGTTTTAAAAGTTTTACAGCATGTAACAACCATTTATTTTTATCTGGTTCATTATATCCCTCACCGGCAGATAGACCGATCTCATATGACTCTATTTTTTTATTTAAATCATCTATTTGGTCTTTATATCCACCTATACTCCCTAACAATATTTGACTTTCTTTACCTGGGGTAAGATTATCTGTCTCACGTAATTCTAATAGTTTAAAAGCATAATCCGCAACTTTTAGCTTAAAGTCTTGCACGCGAGTACCTATTTCCTCTATTTGTGATAAGTTTCTTAAGACCAGACGACCTGTTTCTTCTTGAACAACCTCAATTTCATCATTTATCCATTCAGACGTTGAGGCTTTTTCAAGTCCGGAATATGCATCAGCAGCAGCAGGACGTGGGCCGAATAATTTAGGATATTCTTTCTCTAAATCTTCCATTCTTCTTTTAATATCATCAATGTTTGGTTTTTCTGTTACTTCTCTCTCGTTTGGGTTATTTATATGTAATCCTTCCATAAATAATAACAAATTATCAAATAATGGATTTATTATACTACAAAATCCGTAGTCCGCCTTCGCTAAACCATGAATTCTATTACATCGCCGTCTTTTACGACGTATTCCTTCCCTTCTGTTCGCAAAAGTCCCTTTGCGCGAGCGTCGGCGAAAGATCCGGCATCAATCAAATCTTTCCAATTTATAACCTGCGCTCTGATATATTTCGTCTTAAAATCCGTGTGAATCGCCGCGCCAGCTTCCGGACCGGTCGCTCCCACGGGCACAGTCCAAGCTCTTGTTTCTTTTTCACCCGTTGTGAAATATGTCATAAGCCCTAAAAGTTTGTAACTTTTTTTAATTAACTCATCAATGCCATCATCTCCGCCTTCGCGAAACTCCACTTTTTCTTCTTGGGTCATGTCTTTCAAATCGTCTTCCGTTTTCGCGTCAATCACGACATATTCATAACCGGATTTCTCTATGTAGTCTGTCAGTTCCTTAAATTTTTCCGTGTCGGTTTCGTCCAAATTTTTCACCCCACCCTTTTTATTCAAACCAAAAATCATTTTTTTAGTCGTTAAAAGATTTAATCCTTTTAGAATTTTCTGTTCGTCTTCGGACAATTCCAAAGTATTTGCCATTTTTTCATCAGAGAGAACCTGCCGGACTTTTTGCAAAACCGCGTCTTCTGCGATGGCAAGTTTGTCGCCCCGCTTAGCATCGCGAGAAACATTTCCAATCCTCTTTTCCACTGTTTCCAAATCCGCCAAAACAAGCTCCATGTTTATAACTTTAATATCGCGAAGCGGTTCAATATTTCCGTAAACGTGCATGATGCCGTTTCCGGATTCTTCAAGCGGGAAAATCCGCACCATGTGAAGTATCGCGTCCACTTCTCTGATGTGAGTCAAAAACTTATTCCCCAGACCCTCACCTTTTGACGCGCCTTCCACGAGTCCGGCAATATCCACAAATTCAACAATCGCCGGAATTGTTTTTTGAGTTTTTGAAAATTCTGAAAGTTTCCACAAGCGTTCGTCCGGCACAGCCACAACGCCGACAGACGGATCAATCGTGGCAAAAGGATAG
>CAZKOZ010000078.1:0-261 GCA_964554525.1 uncultured Candidatus Saccharibacteria bacterium
CCTCCACCCCTTTCGAGACACGATTTTGAGTCGTGCGCGTCTACCAATTCCGCCACTCCGGCATAACCTCTTTAATTACCAACTTTTACAACACTACTTAAAAACATCGCGCGCGTCTACCTCTGCAGTCAATTTGCGCCACTCCGGCATAACCTCTTTAATTACTCTGAAATATAGCACAAAAGTTTTGATAAAAAAAGTGACCCGCAGCGCATAGCGCCACGGGTCGGTGCCATGGGGCCTTCGCGGGGTCCATGACGT
>CAZKOZ010000078.1:271-1400 GCA_964554525.1 uncultured Candidatus Saccharibacteria bacterium
GAAGCTCGTAGATTCTTCCCAAGTACCCATCATAGTATATCAAAGACTTAATAATGTCAAATCTTACCATTTGGGCAATTTATAAAGAGGAAAGCCCGTGACGCATTGCGCCACGGGCCCGTGGTACCTTTCTACCTTTCTCAAGGTATCCAGGAAACCGTTTTACCACTGGTTAAGTAAATTCAAGTGCAGTTCTGCGCCTGTGTTTGTCTAATGGGCAATTCTCCCGGATTTGAAACCCTCATAGTAGAGAGCCATGTCGTGGGGATGCGTTGCCTGTCACAATTCTCATGGGTACCCATGATTACGCTTGCCTGACTGAGAACTCAACCATCTGACCACCATCTTACTCAGCCACAAAAATTTGTCAAGTACCTATAAAAATGTAATATGTGGATATGTTAAAATCTAAAATTTACGTCGTTTGTGGTCCAACAGCCACGGGAAAATCTGACCATGCTGTAGAGCTCGCCAAAAATCCGCCAAATGGCGGAAAAGGTGAGATTATTTCTGCTGACTCGCGACAAGTGTATATCGGCATGGATATAGGAACCGGAAAAATCACACCCGAAGAAATGAGCGGAATCCCCCACCACCTTTTAGATATTAAAAATCCGAACGAAGATTTTTCTGTGGAAGAATTTCAGCGTCTCGCTTTTCAAAAAATTGAAGAGATTTTGGCGCGTGGCAACACTCCAATAATCTGCGGCGGCACCGGATTCTATATCCAAGCAATCACAGACAACATTATTTTCCAAGACATCCCTAAAAATGAAAAACTCCGCGCCGAGTTGGAAGAAAAAAGCGTGGCGGAACTAAAAGAAATTTTAGAAGAAATTCCAAAAGAAGAAGGCGTGAAAGTAGACACAGAAAACAAACGTCGGCTTATCCGAGCGATTGAAATCGGGAAATTTATGGGCAAGCTGGCTTGCATACAAAAAGGCGAACAAAAATATGATTTTGAATTTATATATTTAGACTTCCCTGATGAAGTTTTAAAAGACCGCATCGCCAAGCGTTTAGAAAAAAGATTTGAGATGGGGATGATAGACGAGGTTCGGCGACTTCATGACGAAGGAGCAACTTTCCAAAAACTTGAAGACTTTGGACTTGAATATAAATATATCGC
>CAZKOZ010000078.1:1410-2131 GCA_964554525.1 uncultured Candidatus Saccharibacteria bacterium
TCGCCATGTTCCTGCAAGAAAAAATTTCTGAAACAGGGCTTCGCGAAACTCTCAAAACCAAAATCTGGCAATACGCCAAAAGACAAAGGACGTGGTTTAAAAAAATTTTGAAAAGATATTAATTTGCATCTATGCAAGTAAAACGTTGTCCTGGTGATTCGATTTTAGCCATTTCAACAACATTCTGACAAACAGTAAAATTATCAGCGTAACCAAATATTAACATCATTTTTTCTGGACCCAAACCAAAAACTGAATCTTTTATAAACCACTGGGCTGGAATATTCATAGAACCTCTTGGAAGATCTTTTACTGTCTTTTCAAAATCATAAGATATTGTTAATCTTCCTAATACAAAACAAAATGTACCAATAATCAAAAATAATAAAAACTTTTTCATACTAAATAAAAAAATAAGATTAATAAATTTACATAAGTTATTCTGCGGGCGATGGAAGAATCGAACTCCCGCCAGCGGTTTTGGAGACCGCTGTTCTACCACTAAACTAATCGCCCATGACCCCGCAGAGCAAGTTTGCATAGCAAACAAACAACGCGAGGTCGGAGGCAACGGCCTTTCCGTTACCTCTAAAAACATCAAAGAACCAACTGCAAGATATTATAACAAAATTGGCAAATAATCCAGACATAACAGAAGCCGGCATAACTTCCGGCCTTTATTATTTCTACGCCTCTGTGAAATTTACGTGCTTTCGCAAAG
>CAZKOZ010000079.1:0-2038 GCA_964554525.1 uncultured Candidatus Saccharibacteria bacterium
CAGCAGGGAAAAAGCTTCTTCAATTGTCCGCGGCTTTTCAGCTATTTGTTGTTCCATCCGGCAAATTTATTTTATTTACAGCATCTGGCGGGAAGTTCTTTTTTCCTGACTTCCGCACTTTTTTTAAAGTGTGCTTTTATGAGTGTTCAAGTTATTGTTTTTCAATTGTTTACCTACTTTTGTTTTTTATTTTTGGGTGTCCCAGAATGATATTTTCTACTTTCGCCTGTGTTTATTCGGCAAAAAAAGAACAAGAGTGGCGTCATCAGCATTCAAATTGTTGATAAAAGCTCCGGGAAGTATAAAGTTTTTAAGACAATCGGGAGTAGTGCTGATTTGAAAGTCATAGAGCAATTACTCGCAGAAGCCAGAAACTTTATTAAGAATCACACCGGATCTCAAGAGCTTGATTTCAACCGGTACAATGATACTATCCAATCTGTTTTGGAAAACATTACCGCCCACAAGCTGGCCGGAATAGATTTGGTTTTGGGAAAAATTTTTAATGAAATCGGTTTTAATCAGATTAAAGATGAGCTTTTTCGGGACCTGGTATTGTATCGGTTAGTTTACCCGAAGAGCAAGTTAAAAACTACAGAATACCTCTACCGATTTGAACAAAAGAAGTATGGCGAAGATGATATATATCGCTACCTGGACAAGCTGCATAGCACTCAAAAAGAGAAGGTACAACAGATAAGCTACGAGCATACCAAATCAATTTTGGGGGGAGAAATAAGCATCGTTTTTTACGACGTCACTACCGTTTATTTTGAGATAGATGAAGAAGACGTTTTGAGAAAAACTGGATTTTCCAAAGAAGGAAAGCATCAAAATCCTCAGATTGTTTTAGGGTTATTGGTGAGTAAGAACGGCTATCCTCTGGCTTACGATGTCTTTGAGGGCAATAAGTTTGAAGGTCAAACGATGTTGCCCGTCATTGATCGTTTTAAATCAAAATACGATCTTAACAAACTTATTGTGGTAGCCGATTCCGGCTTGCTGTCCACGCACAATATCGGTGAGTTGCAAAGCAAAGGATATGAGTTTATTATTGGAGCAAGGATAAAGAATGAAAGCCAGGTGATGAGGGCTAAAATTTTGTCATTAACGCTTAAAGATGGAGAAAGCGTAATGATAAAGAAAGGTGGGCTGAGTCTCATTTTGAGCTATTCTGCAAGCAGAGCAAAGAAAGATAAATACAATCGTGAAAAGGGCCTTAATAAGCTTGAAAATCGTATCAGAACAGGCAGGTTGACTAAGTCAAACATCAACAATCGCGGCTACAACAAGTTTTTAAAGTTAGAAGGAGAAATTAATGTAAAGATTGACCGGAGCAAATTGGAGCAAGACGAACAATGGGATGGTTTAAAAGGATATTTGACCAATTCAAAAATGCACAAAAATGAAATCCTGGAAAATTACAGCCATCTATGGAAAATTGAAAAGGCATTTAGAGTGGCTAAAACAGATTTGAAAATACGTCCGGTCTATCACAGAAAGCAAAGGAGAATAGAAGCACACATTTGTTTAACCTTTGTTGCTTACAAAATTTACAAAGAATTAGAAAGGCAATTAAAAGAGAAGCAGTCAGATTTATCGGCGGAAAAAGCCATAGAAATATTACAAAGCATCCACCAAATAGAGGTGAGCAATCCGTTTAACAAGGAAACCATTAAAAAGACAATTATACTTACAGAAGAACAACGAAAATTAGCTGAATTATTTGATTTCTAATCTTGGGTGTCCCAGTGCGGAAGTCAGGAAAAACGTTGGTAACGCGCACCGATTCTTTTGGCCACAAAAAAGGCTGCTTATAGGGCAGCCTGCAATCTCTGTTATTTCAACATCTTAATAATCTCCCAGTGTTTCGGGCAACTGCTCGAGGGCCTTGGCCAACTGCTCGTCGTTAGGAGCAATGCCATGCCAGCCGTGATCGTTTTCCATAAAATTCACGCCCTTACCCATAACGGTATGCATCATAATACCTACCGGCTTACCATTTCCGGTGGCTTCTTTTGCCTTGCCAAGAACAGCA
>CAZKOZ010000080.1:0-2022 GCA_964554525.1 uncultured Candidatus Saccharibacteria bacterium
CGATCATTACGACCGTCTCCAGTGAAAGCGGTTTAATTTTCATGGTTTGTGTTGTCTAGCTAAAAGATAACATATATAAATAAATTTGTCAAGTATATAGAAGATTGATATAATTCACTAACTAAATATTTAATTTAAAATGAAAATAATCTCTTGGAACATAAATGGAATACGAGCTGGGTTTAAAAAAGGCGCTTTTGCGGCGGCGCTTAAATTAAAGCCCGACATTTTATGCTTACAAGAAACAAAAGCTGAAGTCTCGCAACTGACAAAAGAAATCTTAGAGCCGAAAGGTTACACATCTTTTTTCTCAAGTTCAAAAGTTAAGAAGGGCTATTCAGGAGTCGCGATTTACACAAAATTGAAGCCGGAAAAAGTAACTTATGGAATCAGTATGCCGGGCGATGACGATGAGGGACGAACAGTTGTGGCACATTTCAAAGATTTTGTTTTGATAAACTGCTACTTCCCCAACGGCGGAGGTGGACCGACGAGACTTGCCTATAAACTGGAATTCTATGACGCGTTTTTGAAATTTATAAACAAGCTCAGAAAATCCGGCAACCCCGCAAAAAACGGGGCAAAGCAAATTATTTTCACAGGTGATGTAAACACCGCTCACACCGCGATTGATTTAGCTCGCCCAAAAGAAAATGAAAAAAATACCGGATTTTTGCCCGAGGAACGAGCTTGGCTTGACGAAGTCGTCGCAGATGGATACGTGGATGTCTTTCGACATTTTTATCCAAACAAAAAAGAGGTTTACACATATTGGGATCAAAAAACTCGCGCCAGAGACAGAAATGTCGGTTGGCGAATAGATTATTTTTTCGCCTCACCCGCTTTGGTTAAAAAAATAAAATCATTCAAAACCCACACAAACTTCCTCGGCTCGGATCATTGCCCGATTGAGATAAATTTAAACTAAGCGATTTGCAATTTTTCCGTGCGAGGATATAATAAAAACACTATGAAAACCTACACTTTTAGAACAATTATTGAACCGGACGGCAAGCAATTTCACGGATATGTGCCGGCTCTTCGCGGTTGCCATACCTTTGGTAAGACGATAAAAGAAACTCAGAAGAATCTGGCGGAAGCAATTGAAGCTTATATTTATTCTTGTGCAAAAAATGGAGACCCTATTCCAGAAGATGTGGGATTTCAGTCTTTTGAAACAATATCAATTCCAACAAAGATAGCAAGAAAACAATATGCCTAAACTTCCGAGAATCAAGGCAAAAGATTTGGTCAAGTTCTTATCCAAGGAAGGATACATACTTGACCATGTGCAGGGAAGTCATCACATAATGAGGAATGAGTCTGGCAGAAAAACGTCTGTTGCGATACATGGAAACAAAGAAATTCCAAAAGGTACTTTGCTTGCAATCATAAAAGACCTTGAAATATCAAAAGACGATTTTGTAAAAGCTTTGAAGAAGAAGTAAAATCATTTAAAACTCGCGTGAATAGCAAAAACCCCGCACGATGTGTGCGGGGTTTTCGTCTACGCCTTGGCGCAGGGTTACACCCTGATTGCCGAAGCTGTCCGCTCATGGAGCGGGTCAACGGCAACAAGGGTAAGAACGATGGTCATGAGACCTCGGTATATCAGTTCCTCCATCACGTGGTTAGACATGAAAGGAAAAACAACAGGGGCGTTAGGTATTCCTAAGAACACCAGAACCCCGCCGAGAACGAGCATGACCCAAAGCGTCACACGCTGACGCGCAGTGTACACGTTTCGGAAATTCACCCCGCGAAGCAGGATGAATCCGAGGCACATGTACCACACATGCGCGTTCAGCACTTCCACCACCCAACTGGCATCCATCGTCAGATAGAGCCAGAGGTTGGTGATGAAGAAGATGACGAACGGAGTCCAACGAACGCGGAAGAAGATGTCGAAAAGCATGGTCGTGGGGGGTGTTATGAGAATCGCGGAATTGCGGATCTCGGGTTTTTGTTTGAAAGAACAGAGTGTTTCCACTCTTTGAAAACTCGAATCGCTTCAAGTCCTCA
>CAZKOZ010000081.1:0-472 GCA_964554525.1 uncultured Candidatus Saccharibacteria bacterium
GAACGGGTTTTGCCCAACCGATCAAAAAAGGCGCTTTTGTGATCACCAAAAGTATAGGTATTAAAACAGAACCAAAAAGATCAAGATGTTTCAAAGGATTTAATGTGAGCCTGCCGGCAAATTTGGCGGTTTGATCACCGAAATACAAAGCAGCGTATCCGTGAGCAACTTCATGGATAACCACCGACATAATTAAAACGACAATATAGAAAATGATATTTAGGTCTTGCATGTTTACATTCGCTATGATAGCATATCGGTACTTATGGCTAAAGTATGTCCAATAACCCAAAAAACAAGTAACAAAGCTGGTGGCTACAGCAATCGTGTTCGTGCTACAAAATTTAACCCAACAGGCACAAGAATACAAAAAGTGAACCTGCAAAAGAAAAGAATTTACATCCCTGAGACAGGCGAAACAGTTCGAATTGAAGTTTCAACAAAAGGAATCAAGACGATCAACAAAAACGGC
>CAZKOZ010000081.1:482-1926 GCA_964554525.1 uncultured Candidatus Saccharibacteria bacterium
AAGCCGCAGGAATTATCTAAAACAAAAAGACGCGAATCGAAATCGCGTTTTTTACTTTCGCCACAAGTTTGTACCATCTGTTTGGAAAACGATGCTTCCCTCTTTTGAAGTTTCGAGCACCAAGGAGCCGACACTTTCAAGATTTTTAACAACTCCACCGTCTGGATGTCCGTAACTGTTATTTGCTGAAGCGGAGACTATTGAGAAATCAGATTTTACCTTCTCAAGAAAAAGCAGACTGGATGAACCTTTTGAACCATGATGTCCGACTTTTAAAACTTCACTACTTAAAAGTTCGCCGTCGGCATAGACTAAAATATTTTCAACTATTTTGCCAGCATCGCCTGTTAAAAGAAAACTGACATCACCGTAAACCAAACGCCCGACAATAGACATTTCGTTATCGCTCGCAAAAACAAACTTCTCCGCTGGAGCTAAAACCTGAAAATACACTCCGCGATTTTTATCCAAAACAATACTCATGCCTCTTTTGGCTTTCACATAATTTGTTCCGCCAGTTTTAATCTTGTTCATGATTTCCCTGTGCGCGTATTTGTCAGTTTCTTTGCCATTGTCGACAAAATTTAAAACCTGGAAGCGATTAAAAACTTCCGGGAATCCGCCAATATGATCTTCATCTGGATGCGTCGCCAAAAGCACGTCAATTTCACGGTCATTGAAATGCATAAATTGTGAAAGCTCTCTAACAACTCCGGCATTTCGACCACCATCAATCAACATTTGCTTGCCATTTGGCGCTTCAATAAAAATCGCATCGCCCTGCCCCACATCCAAAAAATGAACTGTTAAAAATCCTGATGAAGATTTGGGAGTCCCACTCCAAACTAAAATATTTACAAAGACGAGAAAAAATATCCCGCCAACGAGTAATCTAATCTGTTTTTCCTGTTTCATTATTTATCATTTTATAATTTTTATAGATTATAAAAAAGATGATGGCGTAGATTATCAAAACCCAGACGATGCTGAAGTCACGCATGCTGACAGCTGAAAAAGAGAGCTCGCCGAAAAATTCCACAACCTTTATTTCAAAAGAAAGCAGAAGATGTGAGATAAAAGCGAAAGGCGTTGCCAAGGCGCCTGAGAAAAATCCCACAAAACCCGCCAAGAAACCAAAAAACATTGTTGCGGGGATAAACGGCAAAATCAGAAGATTGGTAAAAGGCGCAATGATTGAAAGCGTGCCGATTTTGTAAAGGATAAAAGGCAAAACAAAAATCTGCACAGCGATGGTCGCAGAAGCAATATCCTGCAATCCAAAATAATTTGGCAGCCACAAAAGATATTTTTTAAAAATCGGCGAAAGGTAAATGAGTCCGATCGTCGCCAGAACTGAAAGCTGGAAAGAAATATCAAAATAAAGAATGTATGGATTGTGCAAAACCATGAGAAAAACAGACAAAAGCAAAGAGCGAGTAATGTT
>CAZKOZ010000082.1:0-630 GCA_964554525.1 uncultured Candidatus Saccharibacteria bacterium
CGTGGACGGTTCTGTCGCTCAAAAACGCGCCGCTGAAAAAGTGTTAAACGAAATCGGCGCTGTGATTCCCGTTGTGGCAGTCGTCAAAGACGAAAGACATAAACCAAAGGCTTTGCTTGGAGGAAAGGATTATATAAAAAACAGGGAAGACTCTATCGTACTCGCCAACTCCGAAGCGCACAGGTTTTCAATCAAGTATCACAAAGATTTGAGAGCCAAGAAATTTCTCGCAAAAAAGAGTTAGTTGCATCTTTGGACTGCGTTAGTATAATAATTTCAAACCCCACTGAAGATGAAAAACTTCATAACTCTAGCACTTTTCAGCCTGTTCTTGCTTGCTGGAACCCAAGTTTCTGCGCAAGCAAATTGGCAAACCACCTCCATTGAGTATTCTGTTCTCCGTAGTGATGGCAGAAGGGATACAATGGTTTTCTTCAAATTCCAAGATGATGTCTACACCAGTGACGTTATCAGCGAATACAACAAAAGGGGGCTTTCCCCCGATCCTACTCTGCAGGATGTATGAGTAATCCAGATTTTTCTGATAAGCACCCAAACGCCACCCTGTGGGTAAACAAGGATAATGTTTGGATGTATGGAAGGTGGTTTAGGTCAAATAAACGAATGGCA
>CAZKOZ010000082.1:640-1869 GCA_964554525.1 uncultured Candidatus Saccharibacteria bacterium
TGACCAGGACGAGTATTGGCTCCGTGTGTGGTGGTTTGGCGGTGTGCCGCGAAGGTAGTGCTCCACAAGGAGTTTAGTCCCATGGTCTTCCATGGGACTTTTTGTAATTCACATAAAATTTAAATAAAAAATAAAATATCGTGTAAAATATAAAAGCATGATTGATACTAATGAAAAAATTCGCGTTGGGGTTATCCGCGGGGGAATAACCCCGGAATATTACATGTCTTTGGCGGCCGGTTCTTATGTCTTGAACAATATAGACAAAAACAAATATCAACCTGTTGATATTTTGATTACCAAAGACGGTGTGTGGCACAGACAAGGCGTGCCAATGGAACCGCGCGATTTGAAAAAGCATGTTGATGTTGTTTTTAACACACTTTATGGTGTCTATGGTGAGGATGGAAAGCTTCATGATTTTCTGGACAGCGTCGGCGTTCCCTATGTTGGTTCAGAGCCATTTTCACACTCTTTAACTTCTGACAAGAGAAAAAAGAAAGAACGCTTGGAAGACCTTGGATTAAAAACTCCTAGATACTTCATCTTGCAAGGGCTTCAAAAATTAGAAGACGAAAAAGAGCAGCTTGAATTTTGTCGCAGAAAAGCGATGGAAATTTTCAAAAAGATTCATCCACCGTGGGTTGTGAAGCCCGTGCTTGGTAGCGCTTCAACTTTTACATATTTGGTAACGACTTTCACCGACCTCATCCATCTTTTGGATGATTTGGCGGACAAGTTTGATGAAATTATCGTTGAAGAGTTTATCGAAGGAACAGAAATTGTTTCTGGGATTATGAATGGACTTCGCGGAGAGGAGGAATATGTTCTGCCGCCTTTTGAGTTGGTTAAGCCGAATAAAATTTTAGATTACGAAACAAGGTCTAATAAAAAGCATTCTTTGAGGATTTTAGACAAAAAGCTTGCCGAGCATAAAGACGCGATTGATGATATTGTCCGCACGCTTCATCGCGAATTTGATTTGAAAGACTATTCAACCGCGAATCTGATAATTTCTCCAAAAGGCGGGATTTATGTTATTGAAGTTGATAGTCAGCCAATCTTGGGCGAGGGAGAGGTTTTGAGCTGCATGATGGATGAGGTTGGCTGTCCTGATCATGTTTGGATTGATCATTTGATTCAGCGTGGTCTCAAGAAAAATAGTTCATGAAAAATCTGATGAGAAGATGCTCTTGGGTTGGAGATGATGACTTGATGATAGAATATCA
>CAZKOZ010000083.1:0-1848 GCA_964554525.1 uncultured Candidatus Saccharibacteria bacterium
CATGAAAAAGGAAATACACCCACAAAACTATAGACCTGTAATCTTCCAAGATATCACTTCTGGAGAGATGTTTTTGATCGGCTCAACCGTATCTACGGCAGAAAAGGGTAAATTTGAAGGAAAAGAATATGATTTGGCTAAGGTTGAAATTTCAAGCGCTTCGCACCCATTCTATACAGGTAAGGAAACAGTTTTGGATACTGCCGGACGTGTGGATAAATTCAAGCAAAGAGTTTCAAAAAAGGCTGCGCCAAAAGCAAAAGCTGCTCCAAAAAAGAAAAAAGAAAGCAAAGAAGAGTAAATTATGTAGAAGCAGAAAAGAGGGTCTTTTGACCTTCTTTTTGTTATTATATAAACAACATGGATCCCGTTAGAGGCCACGGTCACTAAGAGATGAACTTTAACTTAGGTTACATGTAAAAAATTATAATTTAAATTAAGGTGGGGAATCGGATGACCGTGACCTGCCTCTAACGGGATGGAATTAAATATTGAAGAGCTAAAGCAAAATAACAGAACCAGCTACCTCGCCTCCGAATACGAGCGTCTTTTGCGTGAGAAAGAAACGACAGAAAAAATGATTGCTGATGATCCAAGCATGGAAGATATTGCCAAGGATGAACTTAAAAATATTGATGTTCAAATAGAAGGTCTGAAATCTCAGCTTGAAGAAATTATAAAGGCTGAAAGAGAAGAAGAAAAATTTCCAAATGAAGTTGTTTTAGAAGTGCGAGCCGGCGCCGGAGGAGACGAGGCGTCTTTGTTTGCTAGACAGCTTGCGGAAATGTATCAAAGGTATGCCGAAAAGCAAGGATGGACATGGAAAACTGAATATGAATCAATGAATGATCTTGGAGGGTATAAAGAAGCCTCTTTTGAGATGAAGGGAAAAGATGTTTACAAGAAGCTTCGTTTTGAAACGGGTGTTCACAGAGTGCAAAGAATTCCAGCGACTGAAAAGCAGGGCAGGATTCACACTTCAACCGCTTCTGTGGCGATTTTGCCAATTTTCAAAAAAACAACAATTGTTTTAAATGAAGCGGATTTGGAATTTGAAACTTCTCGTTCCAGTGGGGCAGGAGGGCAAAATGTGAATAAAGTTGAAACAGCAGTTCGCGTGATTCACAAACCAACCGGTTTAGATGTTCGTTCAACAGCAGAAAGAAGCCAGTTGAAGAATAAAGAAAGGGCGCTCGAGCTTTTGCGATCACGTTTGCAACAAAAGAAAGACGAGGAAGAAGCTAAAAAATATGCCGGCGCGCGAGCGGCGCAAATCGGTACAGCGGACAGATCAGAAAAAATCAGAACATATAACTTTCCACAAGACAGATTAACCGATCACCGCATTAAAGAATCTTGGAGTAATTTGCCGAGCATTATGGTGGGGAACATGGATGATATTTTGTCGGCTTTTGAGGAAAAGTAAAAATACTATATAATCTTGGTCGGATTGTTACTTATGTCAAACCGACAACGGGAGCGGTCAAATTCCCGAGACTCCCTAACTATGTGGTTTACCACTAAAAAAGGAGATGTAACTATCTCTGGGAAGAACCCCAGGAGGGGCAGGCGCTAAAGGCCTGCCCCTCAAAGTTTTTGTGTTGAAATATTTAAAATTTTCTGCTACTATCTTTTTTGTGGATGCGCACCCCGCACCAAATCTATTGGTTTAGTAGGCGGCATACCTTTTGGATAGTTTTTTAAAAGTTAGAAATTATTGATTTCGTGCGCGCGTAGCTCAGCTGGTAGAGCATTCGACTGATACTCGAAAGGTCCCAGGTTCGACCCCTGGCGCGCGCACGAAGTTCGGAATTTAATTTAAGACTGTTAAAAACTCCCTGTAGGGGA
>CAZKOZ010000084.1:0-1845 GCA_964554525.1 uncultured Candidatus Saccharibacteria bacterium
TTTTGGTTAAGGTTATGCACGAGGTGGTTGTATCTGGATTACCAAACAGTATTCCACAAAGTGTTTTGGTAGATATATCAAAAATTGCTACAATTGAGGATGTAATAACATTATCAGATGTTAATTTGCCAGAAGGGGTTGTTCTGGTTGACGAGGATAAGACACAAATAGTTGCTTCGGTTAGCGTTCAGCAGGAAGAAGTGGAATCTTCATCCGAGATAAATCTCGATTCTATCGAAGTGGAGAAGAAAGGTAAGAAAGAAGAGGAAGGAGAAGCTTCTTCATAAAAGTAACCTTGTCAATGTTGGTCAAACCCTTTGGGAATATTATTTATGACCACATCATTTTTAAAAAACAATACTCTGTCTTTAGTTGCAAAAAGCGCCATAGTTTTTTTATTGGCGCTTTTTGTTTTTTTTCCAATTTCCACCAACGCTCAACTCTCACCTCAAGAGCGAGCCAGACTGGAGTCTGAGCTAGCCGAGCTGGAAAAAGAGATGGCTGAATTAAACGCGACTCTTTCGAGTCAGAAAAATAAATCAGCTTCGCTGCAAAGAGACGTTCAGTTACTTCAAACCAGGATCAATGCCGCCAAGACAAACATACAGAAAAAGGATTTAGAAATTAAAAAGCTCGGCACAGAAATAAAAGATAAAAATCAAACCATTGTATCGCTTAGTAACGATATAGAAACAGGCAAGGAAAATCTTGCCGAGCTTGTCAGAAAAACAAATGAAATAGATCACCTAACATTGTCTCATGCTATCTTGAGCAGTGAATCTATTTCTGATTTTTACGGTGATTTGAACACCTATTCTTCAATAAAAAGATCTGTGCATGATTCTGTGAATATGGTTCGCGGTGTTAAGGTAAAAACAGAAGAAGTGAAGAGACAGCTAGAACAAAAACAAACAGAAGAGGTTAACAACAAAAGAGCCATAGAGCAGGAGAAGTTGGCCGTGGAAAGAAATGAGCAAGAGCAAAAGAAACTGCTTGATATCAGTAAAAACCAAGAAGCAGAGTATGCAAAAGTTTTGGCGGCAAGACAGGCTGAAGCGGCAAGAATCAGGGCAGAACTCATCCAATTCCAAGGTAGTGGTGTGGAGAGTCGTTCTATTTCTTTTGGAGAAGCTTACGATTATGCAAAACTGGCATCTCAAAAAACCGGAGTTGATCCCGCGTTTATTATGGCGATTATGCAGCAGGAAACAGGGTTTGGTAACAATGTTGGCGGTTGTTATTTGAAAGAAAAACCGGAGTTGCCAGTTGGTGGCGTATACAAACCAGATGGTATCTATATAAAAACAGGCAATCCATCAAGAAAAACCATGATACCAAGTAATTTTGACAACTTTGTTAAAATCACCGCCGGTCTTGGTATGGATTGGAAAACAACACCAATCTCTTGTGTTTTAACACAAAGTGACGGAAGCTTGTTTGGTCATGGTGGTGCTATGGGATACACCCAATTCATACCAAATACCTGGATGGAGGTTGAAGCAAGGGTTCGATCACATCTTGGCATTTCAGCGGCAAATCCTTGGAATCCTCGAGATGCGGTTATGGCTACTGCCGTGTTTATCATGGACAGAGGAGCAAATGGCAGCGCTTCACAAAACTACAATACATACTATAATGCCGCTTGTAGGTACTATGGATCTTGCTCAAGCTATGCCACCAGCGTGATGAATAAAACGGCGACAATTCGCGCAAGTATTGATAAGCTTGAATTTTAGATGGTACTTGATATATTAAATTTAATGTGCTAAGGTAGAACCCATGAAAAAGGAAATACACCCACAAAACTATAGACCTGTAATCTTCCAAGATATAACTTCTGGAGAG
>CAZKOZ010000085.1:0-1820 GCA_964554525.1 uncultured Candidatus Saccharibacteria bacterium
CGTTAAGATCTCTTGATGGATCAGTGGTCAAGTCATCTCTAACAGACACGGAGGGTAAATATAAGTTTAATGTTTCTTCTGGTAAATACTTTGTTTCTGTCAGTAAAGAAAATTATATTTTCCCTTCAAAAAACACAGGAGGGGCCAATGATTATGATACTTATCTGGGCGCTGAGATTTATATTGAAAGCAGAGGCATGGTCCAAAATATACCCGTAGATCCGGTGCTTATACCAAATCAGCAATCTTAGAATCTTGCCCAAGTTTTTGAAATAAAGAAGCCCAGACTTTCATGTGTTGAAAGTCTGGGCTTTTGGATTACTTCGCTGGTGTGCCTGGCCACATGAAAACCCACGGAATACGCGGATCTCCAAAAGGTTTTTCCGTGAAGATGTCCCTCTGGTATCCGCGACTCTTTTCTGTTCCCAAGCAATAGTATTCGGTTGACACGCCGTCATCGCAAAAGCATGTCTTACTCTTAATATCGTTTGCGTTTATGTACATCTGCACCGGAACCCATCTTGGCACTGGTTTAAAACCGATGGCAAGCACCTGCTTCACGAAGTCGGAATGCCTGTGTCCGAATTTAAAATCCAGCTCACGAGGGCGTATGACGACTAGGGTTGCTTGGATTTTTTCCGGTCGCGTGGTGATGGAAGTATCTTGCCTTATGGTTTGCGATGCTGTCGGGTTTAACAGGTTAACTTCAACGAGTTTTTTCTGATCTATATTCCAGCTAACCGTCCTCCAGACAGCGAAGTCTTCCAGCGTCTTTTTTTCTTGCGCGTTTGTATTGAAAGGGCAGAGTGTGGCAATTGCCACAAAGATCAAAGTTAAAGCTTTCATGGTTGTAAGTTTTTTATCATTCTTACATATAAAAATACTTTTGTCAATAAATTTAAACATTTAATCATTGTTTAAAAACCAAAAATTTGCTACAATGTGAGGGTAAAATAATCAATAAAACTCTAAAATATGGCAAAAGACACTAGTAATTATAGCGCTGACGATATCTCGGTTTTGGAGGGTCTGGAACCCGTACGTAAACGTCCTGGAATGTATATCGGTTCAACCGGTCCCGATGGTTTGCACCACCTGATAAAAGAAATTTTCGACAACTCTCGCGATGAAGCGATGGCTGGTCATGCAGACCATATTGAGATTACTCTTTTGCCGGATAATTTTGTCCGTGTTGCTGACAACGGTCGTGGTATTCCTGTTGGCATTCACTCCAAGACAAAAGTCTCCGCCTTAGAGACAATCATGACAACTCTTCATGCTGGAGGTAAATTTGGTGGAGATGACAAGGGTTACAAAGTCTCCGGAGGACTTCATGGTGTGGGTGCATCTGTGGTTAATGCCCTTTCGACAACAACAAAGGTTGTTGTTCACAGAGAAGGTGGAGCTCATTTTCAAGAATATAAAATTGGTAAGCCAAAAGCTAAAGTCAAAAAAATAGCTTCTTCTAATCTAAATGGAACGATTGTTACTTTTCAGCCGGATGTAGAAATTTTCAAAGAAATAAAATTTGATTGGAAAAGAATAGTAAATCATTATCGCGAACAAGCTTATTTGGTGAGAAAATTACGAGTTACGATAAATGATGCGCGAGATTACCAAGGAAAAATTGAGGACGATGAAACTTTTTATATAAAAGATCTCGGTCTTGAAATACCTTCAACTTCTTTCTATTTCGAAGGTGGTATTGTCTCCATGGTTGCTCACTATAACGAAGATCTGAAGCCTGTAAACAAAAAAATATTTTACACAAGAAAAGAAGCTGACAATATAGAAGTTGAAATTGCATTACAATATGTGGA
>CAZKOZ010000086.1:0-1777 GCA_964554525.1 uncultured Candidatus Saccharibacteria bacterium
GGGATGTACTGTCTCATCCCACCCGTTGAAATCGCCAACCAGAAAAACCTCATCACCCCTTATTTTTACATAAGCTTCTCTGACAGAGCATTGCCCAAGCTTAATTGACTTAACCTCAAAGCCAAAAAGCGAAAGACCTCCGGTATATTTTTCCAGGATTTCGTAGTTAAAGCTTGCTTTTCTATTGTTTTTTAGTAAAGTCATGAGGTATTTATATTCCTGCTGTCATATTGTATAATGACACGACCATTAAGCCAAAATAAGTGTAATAAATCAATGTCTGGAAAAAATAATAAAAAAAGAAATAAAAAGGAGGCTGGCGGTTTTTTGAATAAACTTTGGACGGTTTTTTTCGTTTTCCTCGCTTTTATTGCACTTTATTCTTTGGTTATTGATAGCAAGAGTTCCAAACCTGAAAATATATCTCTTTCATATTTGTCGACTCTTGTGAACGAGGGAAGAGTATCTCATGTTTTGGTTGAGGGTGATAAACTCAGCATTACATTAAACGACGAAGACAAGACGAAATATTTTTCAAAGAAAGAAAGAGAAGCGTCTTTGACGGAAACATTGTCAAATTATGGTGTTAAGGCAGATGTTTTGAGTATGGCGGATATCGAAATCAAAAGCGAGTCCGGTTTTGGATATTGGCTTTTAAATATTTTGCCAATACTTATTCCGATACTTTTCATAGTAATATTTTTCTGGTTTATTTCTCGCCAGGTGAAAGGGCAGGGAATGCAAGCGTTTTCTTTTGGTCAGTCAAAAGCGAAAATCACCGATCCGAATGACAAAAACAAAGTTACTTTCAAAGATGTCGCCGGAGTTAAAGAAGCGAAGCAAGAACTTGAAGAGATTGTAGACTTTTTGAAAAATCCGAAAAAATTTATTGATATTGGTGCAGATATTCCAAAAGGTGTGCTTTTGGAAGGCGCGCCGGGAACGGGTAAAACTCTTTTAGCGCGGGCTGTTGCCGGTGAGGCGAATGTGCCGTTTTTCCATCTTTCCGGTTCTGATTTCGTGGAGATGTTTGTCGGTGTCGGCGCGTCTCGTGTCCGCGACCTTTTCGGTATGGCGAAAAAAGCCGCGCCGTCTATTGTTTTTATCGACGAAATTGATGCCGTAGGAAGAAAGCGTGGAAGTGGTGTTGGTGGTGGCAACGACGAACGTGAACAAACTCTAAATCAAATCCTGACAGAAATGGACGGCTTTGAGCAAAATCAAAAAGTTATTGTCATCGCTGCGACGAACAGGTCTGATGTTTTGGACAATGCCTTGCTAAGACCGGGAAGATTTGACCGTCGCGTTATGGTTGATTTGCCGGATAGAAAAGATAGAGAGGAAATCCTAAAAATCCACGCTCGTAAAAAGCCGTTAGAAGAAGATGTAAACTTAAAACTTGTTGCTGAAAGAACGCCAGGATTTTCCGGCGCAGACCTTTACTCTCTTATGAACGAAGCAGCAATAAAAGCTGCGAGAGAGAACAGAAAGAAAGTAAAACAAGACGATATCTTGCTTTCAATAGACAAAGTGATGATTGGGCCGGAAAGAAAAAGTCATTTGATGAATGCCGAAGAAAAGAAAATCGTAGCGTATCACGAAGCTGGTCACGCGCTTGTTATGTCTGTTCTTCCAAACGCAGATCCTGTTCACAAAGTGACTGTTGTGTCTCGAGGACGAGCTGGCGGGTACACCATGAATCTTCCTCTGGAAGAAAGATATTTGAATAATAGAAAAGAATTTAAAGATGATATCGCCGGAACTTTGGGCGGATATG
>CAZKOZ010000087.1:0-1775 GCA_964554525.1 uncultured Candidatus Saccharibacteria bacterium
AAACCCACACGAGGTGGATTTCCTGTGTGGGTTTTCTGTTTTTATACATTCAATTTTTTAATCCTTCCCAAAAACATATTTTTATGCCAATATCACGTCGAACCAACAAAATGACGCACATTGGAAAACAAAGAGACTTCCCAAGAACTTCTCGTTCCGAGCGAATGGGAGAAGTTTGAAGCTTTTGCCGGGAAACTGGTGAAGCTTGGTTTTCGTATTATTCCCGAAAGGGAAAAGAAAGACCATCAAAAGGTCTTGGATCTCGTGCCACCGAAAGGTCGCAAGAAACGCCCAGGGCAAACCATGCTCGTCTTTCACCACAGCTCCGGTCTTTCGGTTTGGGTGCTGACGACTTTCAACATGCGGACGGCGAGCCTTATACCAAAAGGTTCGGCGAAGGCATGGGTTTTGATTACCGAGCTTGGCAAAAGTCGCCCGTCATATTTTTCCACGTCAATCAAACGGACTGGAAAGTTTTGGAACAAGCTCTTGCAAGCGGCGAGGATTTGCCACGAGCGAGTTTCAAATGTTCCGATCTGCAAATGCGGGCGGTATATGTCCATTGCCATGACCCCAAAAGCTATCGGCGCAAGGTTTTGGCGTTGCTCCCACGGAGAAAACCACGTTGGCAAGAAGTTGCCGACAGCCGATTGGGATACGGGCATTTCCGAAAGGAACATGGAGATCGTGAAAAAGAAGCGCAAAGCTCGCGGCAAGTACCGCGAAAAGCGACGCGCCGAAGGCAAGGATCCGAACCATGCCAGGCTTCATCGCAAGCGTTGGGGTTTCGGAAAGAGAACTCGGGTATCCGAGAAAGTCCTCACCAAAAGGTGAGAGTCCATCAAAGCCCCTCACTCAGCTCTTATCAGAGATTGAGTGAGGGGCTTTTCTTTTTGTAAAAAATGGGTGATATAATATTTGAGTTTATTTTTATAAAAATACTTTCATGAAAAAACTTTTAAATTTTACTTCTTTTTTGGCGATGTTTGCCGGCGGAGTTATGGTAGTAGTCGGGGCGTGGGGGATTTGTTTTACATATCAAAATGTCTCAAAGGAAAACATTGTAACCCCAAACGATGCTTCTCTTCCGGGCAAGCATGTCAGAGGTCCAATGTCTTTAAAATCACAAGCTGATATTGTCCGTAAACATACCCTGGAAATGTCCGGCGGTTTGACCTATGCCGAAATGCCAAGACAAGCCCAAAAGAAAGATGAATGGGGTAATCCTGTCTTTAATGACTTTGGCGAACCTGTGATGGTGGCAAACGAAGCGCGCAATACTTGGGTAACAGCCACAGCCATAACAACAGCATTAAATCTCGGAATTGTGACATATATGCTTTCAGGTTTGGTTCTATTTTTAGGATTCATTTCCATTTGGACGGGTTATGTATTTTCAAGGCTTAGCAAGAAGTTTACTTAAACTGTTTTTTCTGTTAAATTTCTCGCGAGCGGGCCGTTAGCTCATCTGGTAGAGCGCACCCATGGCATGGGTGAGGTGAGGAGTTCAAGTCTCCTACGGTCCACAAAACAAAGGGCGTTTTTGACAACGCTCTTTATATTTGTAAAATGGTTTTTGATAATATTTGATAGGGGCTTGACAAAACATACATACATAATGTATAATCCCCAATGTATTAAACCCAGAAGAAGATATTCAGGGTGGATGCAGTTAGGTTCTTTATAGGACATAAAAGACAATTTATAAAGACAGCATTGTCCTTTATAAATGTCCTTTAATTATCAGTCAGATTTATAAGTTTAGTTATTATTTA
>CAZKOZ010000088.1:0-786 GCA_964554525.1 uncultured Candidatus Saccharibacteria bacterium
TGTGTGGGTCGTAATACTGACGCTAACCAGCGTGGGTTGTGCACTTCTTGTCAAGGAAGCAGTGGAAACACCTGCCGTTAGGATAATAGTACTCGTCGTGATTTCCACAACGAACCACATCCCCTTTGGGTAGCATGGGTTCTCCACCTCTGCCAACACGGATCAAGACTCCATGAGTCATGCCATGTTTTCGGTTGTGGTCAGCGAGGCGGTTGTAGGCATAAACCGCTTCAACAGGACTCCAGAACTGGTTCTTCTCACCTTCACCATCATCCCTCAGACTCCATCTGTCGATGAAGTCATCGGTTTGGCTTTCAGGCCAATAATCCCAGTGCTTTTCATAGGCCCTGCCGTCATCTCCAGTACCCCTGAGACTTTGTCCTGAAGATGGACGTCCGCTGAACTCTCCTGGGACACCAGTCTTGATCTCGGTGATCGTTACAATCACCTCTTTCAAGACCGTAACGAACCCAGTGTCTGCATCGACACTCTCATGCCAGATACAGACCTTTTGACCAGTTTCGTAGCCCTTTTTCTCTTGGATCTTGGGCATGACTCCGTTGTTTGCCATCGCTTGTTGGTTTTAGTTGGTACACTATTTCCGAGCTTTATAGTATCAGAAAAAGTATAATATGTCAAGTGGACCTAAGGAGATTCGAACTCCTGACCTTTCGCTTGCAAAGCGACTGCTCTACCAACTGAGCTATAGGCCCTTATTTGGAAATAATCCAATGCAGACAATTTTACCTATTTTCCGCCTTTTTGCAACTCTTTGTGACGAAAACA
>CAZKOZ010000088.1:796-1740 GCA_964554525.1 uncultured Candidatus Saccharibacteria bacterium
TGGTCGTTAACCATTCCGGCGGCCTGCATAAATGCGTAACAAATTGTCGGACCGACAAATTTAAACCCGCGAGATTTCAAATCTTTTGACATTGCTTCGGCTTCTTTTGTTTTTGCTGGCAAATCTTTACCGCTTTTCCATTTATTTTGAATAACCTTTCCGCCGACAAACTGCCAAATATATTTGCTAAAAGTTTTAAATTCCTTTTGTGTTTCTAAGAATTTTTTCGCATTTATGACCGTCGCTTCAATTTTAAGTCTATTTCGCACAATTCCCGCATCTTTCATGAGCGTCGCTATTTTCCGCTTGTCGTATTTTGTAATTTTAACCGGATCAAAATTATCAAAAGCTCGGGCGAAGTTTTTCCTTTTATGCAAAATCGTTTTCCAAGAAAGCCCTGCTTGAAAAGCATCCAAAACCAAAAATTCAAAAAGTTTTTTATCGTTATGTAAAGGCACTCCCCACTCCGTATCGTGATATTTTACCATCAAGTCATCATCTTGGGGCCAAGCGCATCGTTTTACTTCTTTTTTCATGAATTATTTTTCTTGAGTCCTCTTTGAATCAAATGATCAATCCAAACATGATCAGGGCAGCCAACTTCATCCATCATGCAACTCAAAACTTCGCCATCACCCAAAATCGGATGACTATCCACCTCAATAACATAAATCCCACCCTTTGGAGAAATTATTAAATTCGCCGTTGAATAATCTTTCAAATCAAATTCGCGATGAAGCGTGCGAACAATATCATCAATCGCGTCTTTGTGCTCAGCAAGCTTTTTGTCTAAAATCTTGAGAGAATGCTTTTTATTAGACCTTGTTTCGTAATCAAAAATTTTATCTGGCTTGACCAGCTCAAAAGGAGGTAAAACGTATTCTTCCTCGCCACGAAGTCCATTTATAATTCCGGAAACAATTTCTGTCCCTTCAATAAATTCC
>CAZKOZ010000089.1:0-545 GCA_964554525.1 uncultured Candidatus Saccharibacteria bacterium
TCATGTTTGCCATTTTTTCTTTGCGTTTTTTATCAATCGGAAACTCGGCGCGAGCGATGATAATGTTCGGATGAACACCATAAGAATTCATTTGCCTTGCCGCATTTTGTGTTGGCTTTGTTTTCATTTCGCCAATTGAAGAAGGCGTGGGTAGATACGAAACCATAACAAACATCACATCTTTGGGATTTTTGATTTTAAGCTGTCGCGCCGCTTCCAAGAAAATAGCATTTTGATATTCACCCACTGTTCCACCAATCTCCACCGCGATAATCTCCGCATTAGTCTTTTTGACCGATTCACCGATGCGGCGCAAAATCTCTTCGGTGATGTGATATGTCGGCTCTACACATTTGCCCTTGTAGCCGAGCGCGCGTTCTTTATCTATGACATATTTAAAGATCATGCCGTTAGTCATATAGTTTTCTTTAGGCAAGGTCTGATTTAAAAATCGCTCATAGTTGCCCATGTCTTGATCAGTCTCAAGTCCGGAATCCATCACAAAAACCTCTCCGTGTTCTGTCGGATTCATTGTTCCGGCATCC
>CAZKOZ010000089.1:568-1495 GCA_964554525.1 uncultured Candidatus Saccharibacteria bacterium
TATATTTAACTTTTGCTTTTTTATCCGCCATTAAAACTTTTGACTATTTTTTAAGATATGCTCGTGTTGCAAAGAAGCTAGATATAATACCCAAAAGCATTCCGAATACAGCATTTATGACAAGCAATTGGAAGAAGTTTGAGAAGTAGTACGTGTTTAGGTTAATACCCAAGAAATCCGTCATATTGGCGCCGAGCCATAAAGACATTGGGTAAAACAGGATCATGGTTATGAGCGCCGAGACGAGACCATAAATCATACCCTCAACCATAAAAGGTCCGCGAATATAGTGATTTTCTGCTCCTACAACCCGCATCACACCAATCTCTTCGCGAGAGATATAAATAACAAGTCTAAGAGTGTTGAAGGTGATAACAACAGAGATAAGCACGAGAACTAGCGTTATACCAATACCCAGACTTCTCGCGCTTTCAGTAATAGAGATCAGTCTGTCTATAACGAGCTTGTTTTGGAAGTAGTTTATCTTATCTATAATATTTTTCTGATTAGATGATAGAGCGTCACCAGAATCTAAAAATTTAGCAATTTCTCCATATTCTGAAGCCTCAACTGCTTTGATGTTAAGAGTCGCTCCAAGAGGGTTTTGATCAAGCTCTTCTAGCGCTTGCAAAGTCAAATAGTCATCTGAGTGCCTGTCACGGAAATTTTGCAAAGCCTGTTCTGCTGATATGTATTCGGCAGTAGCAACTTCTGGCAGCTTGGTTAATTGTTCTCTAATTCCCAGTATTTCCGACTCTGAAGCCCCGGGAACAAAAAACACAGTAACATCAACCTTGTCTTTGAGCTGACCCAAAGAGAAATTTAAAACCGCTTGTGAAAAAATTATCAAAGTGATCACACAAAGCGTGATTGTCATAACTAAAACAGATGACAAAGAAACAAAGCTGTTTCTCACAAAATTTAGAA
>CAZKOZ010000089.1:1505-1729 GCA_964554525.1 uncultured Candidatus Saccharibacteria bacterium
ACTTTCATAGAAAACAAAAAATTAAATTATATATTTACCCTTTTCGTCATCACGAACAACACGACCATCTTCAAGCGTGACAACTCTTTTATGTATCGCATCAACAACACCCTTGTTGTGAGTTGTGAGAATAACCGTGGTTCCAAGACTGTTTATTTTTTTCAAGATATGAACAACTTCGTAAGTGTTAACCGGGTCAAGATTCCCTGTCGGCTCATCAGCCA
>CAZKOZ010000090.1:0-298 GCA_964554525.1 uncultured Candidatus Saccharibacteria bacterium
CTACTTGAAATAGGCGATTTAAGGCCTTTAATTATAGATTTTATTGATGATCTATCTAACTGGTATGTTAGACGTTCAAGAGAGCGATTTAAGAGTGATAACAAGGCGGACAGGGAAGATTCCTTGGCTGTAACGCGTTTTGTTTTAAGAGAAATCTCAAGACTCATGGCTCCGTATACACCATTTGTCTCAGAAGAGGTTTATCGCGCTGTTTCAGATAAATTTGAGTCAGTGCATTTGGAAACTTGGCCAAAAGGAAAAAGGTTTGATAAAAAGGTTATAAAAAATATGAAAATCA
>CAZKOZ010000090.1:308-1662 GCA_964554525.1 uncultured Candidatus Saccharibacteria bacterium
TTGGTTTGATGGAAAGACAGAAATTAAATATAAAAGTTAAGCAACCTTTAAAATCTCTGACAATTAATCAAAAATTGGGTAAAGAATATTTGGAACTAATCAAAGACGAAGTCAATGTTAAAGAAGTTTTTTTTGGTGAAGAAACTTTTCTTGATACAGAAATTACCCCAGAATTAAAACACGAAGGTGATTTTAGAGAGCTTTTAAGATTTATTCAGTCTCTTAGAAAAGACATGGATTTAAAGCCTGAAGAGAAAATTTCTTTGTCTTTAGATACAAACGAAGAAGGAACTAAGATCGTTGAGAAATTTGAAAAAGATATACAGAGAATTGCCGGAGTTTCTTCCATAAAGTTTGAATCTGGCGGCGATCAAGAGCTATTGCTTGAAGATATTTTTTTCAAAATTAAAATTAAAAAATAATGTCTCACCAGATTTATACAACCAAAGGATTTGTGGTCTCTTCTTCATCAAAAGGAGAATCAGATAAGATCTTTTCTATCTTTACTAAGGATTTGGGTTTGATACGTGCCACAGCGCAAGGTGTCAGGAAAATAGAATCAAAATTGCGTTTTGCTTTGCAGGATTTTTCTTTCTGTGAAATTTCTGTTGTTATGACAAAAGCTGGTTGGAGATTAGTAGGCGCGACATCTTTAGACTCATTTTCTAAGGATCCCATAAAAGTTAAATCGTTAAGATTGCTAAAAAAACTTTCTGCCGAAGATGATCAAAACGAAAATCTTTTCGAAGATATTTTAAAAGCTTTTTATTTTATTGATTCTCATAGGTTGGATATTGACGAAAAGAGTTTGGAAATTTTAATTATTGTGAAAATTTTGAACGCTCTTGGTTATTGGGGGAATGAAGTATCTCAAGATCTCGTGGTGAGTCCTTTTGATGGAGAGACACTTAAAGTTATATGGGCAAATCAAAAAGAAATCATAAAAGAGATAAACAGATCGCTTCGCGCTACGCAACTTGTTTAAACTCTATGCTATAATTTTGCCATGGCAAAGAACGGTAAAACTTCTAAAAGAATAGAAGATTTAAAGAATAAAATTTACAGTCGAAATGAGGTTATCGATCCCAAGCCTCGTGGCGAGATTCATAAGCCTAGCTATGAGACTCCGAATACCTGGGATGATACTGATCTATCAATGCCCAAAAAAAATAAAAAACAAAGCCTTCTGAAGTCCACAATATTTAGAAAATTCTTTTTCGGGGCTATAGTATTTTTCTTGCTCTCAGTGGGTTTTGGGCTTTTTATGTTTTTCGGCGGTTCAAATACCGTCTCGGCGGACAATATAGATATCACAGTTTTAGGTAATGCCTTTGCTTCCGGTGGAGAAGAATTG
>CAZKOZ010000091.1:0-1604 GCA_964554525.1 uncultured Candidatus Saccharibacteria bacterium
CCCCAAGCATCGCGGATTTGTCCAAAATCCACATGCCCATACTCTCTCTCTAAAAAACTTCTGGCCTTTTCTTCATTGAAAGGTATCACGGGCGCATCAAACCACATGCCGCCTCTTAGACCCGATGACTTATTGATGTTCCAATTAAAAACAAACGTCCCGGGCACTCTCTTGGAAGGATAAATACTTGAGCTGTCGATTGGTTCCGTCAACGCCATTATGGTTGCTGCCAAGGACGAGGTTTTTTCTACGTTTGGAACTACTATGATCTGAACAACGAGGAAGATTATAAAAACGAGACAAAGCGAAAGGAGAAACGGCTTAGAGGGAGTATATTTGTTTTTCATGGACTCATTTTAACAAAAGAACTAGAGAGTGTTAAGTGATTGATAAAAATCTGTGCAAAACTTTTTCTTGTTTTTTTATTTGTTGTGTATAATTTGATTATAAAAATCTTTTCAAATTTATTTTATGGCAACAGCTAAAAAAACAACTAAAAAAGTTGCAGACAAATCTCCGGCGCCAAGCAAAGTTTCAACACCTTTAAAAGAAGAGAATGTTTTTTCTAAAATCACAAAGACCATAACTCAGCTCTGCGTTGCTATTGTCGCTATCGTTGTGGTGTTTTCTCCGGGTGATACCTGGGTCTTGGGACCGATTATTGGCTCCCTGTCTGTCATGGGAATCGCTCTGGGATATTTCGCTTCAAAGTAATCTGGTAAGTAAAAAGTAGTAAAACAAAAAATCCCTCACGGGATTTTTTGTTTTGAACTTTTTAAATTATCTTACCCTATAAACTATATTAACTGTTGTCTGTATTTTGTTTTCACCCTGAGGAAGAGTCACATTTGCAGCAGGTGCCGACATGACAGCATCCGCCATGCCCATCATTTCAGATTTTGCATAATATATTCCTCCACCGTATCCTTCAGAGAAGTTTTCAATTCCGACAATTCTTACGCCAAGGCTTTTTGCCAAGGCTTTGCCTTTTTCTTTAGCTTTGGCTATTGCTTCTTCTCTAACTTCTGCCTTCAAGGAATCTTCATTTTCTACTCTAAAATTAGGTCCGTAAATATCGCTAACATTGTTTGCGCCAAGAGCTGCTAGTGATTTTCCAACATTGTCTAAATCCCTGACAACGATACTTATTGATTGGCTAACTTCATAACCAACCAAAGCTCTCTGGTTTGAGTCGCATCTGTATTCCAAGCAAATATTTCTACCATATTCATATCTTGGATTAGCATTGTAATAAGTTGTTTTAATATCTTTCTCTTCAATACCGATATCTTTGATTGCGCTTAAAATTGGCACAATTTTTGATTCAACATCAGCTTGAGCTTTCGCCATCTCTTTATCTTCTGATCTAACAACAAAAGATATTTCAGCAATATCAGGACTTGCGAAAGCTTCAGCATCGGCGCTTACAGATATTGTGTCATACTGACGGTCCCCAGTTCCCCCTTTTAAAAACCATACAACCAGAAAAGCTGACAATATGACTAAAAATACCGTAAAAACAGATAGGAATCTTTTGACTGCGTCTTGTAGATTTTGATTCATATTTATAAGAAATAAAAAATAAATTATCTAATCTCAACCAA
>CAZKOZ010000092.1:0-1557 GCA_964554525.1 uncultured Candidatus Saccharibacteria bacterium
AGAAAATGCTACAATTTAGGAAGTATGATACCCATAGAAGAAGCAACGAGCATTCCCGCTCGTTTAAGAGAGATTTCTGATCCACCAGAGAAGCTATATATCCAAGGAGAATTTCCAAACGAGGAAATGAAGTTTTTGACCGTTGTCGGATCGCGAAAACACAGCGCTTACGGAAGAGCTGTTTGCCAAAAATTAATTGAAAAACTCGCCGGCTACCCTATTGTCATCGTTTCTGGTATGGCGCTCGGTATTGATGCCATCGCTCATGAAAGCGCTCTTCGTGCAGGACTTAAAACTATCGCGATTCCAGGATCTGGTCTTGACCCAAAAGTCCTATATCCTAAAAGCAACTTTTCTCTATCAAAGAAAATACTTGAATCCGGTGGATGTTTGATTTCAGAATTTGAACCGGATTTTAAAGCAACACCTTGGAGTTTTATAAAAAGAAACAGAATTGGTGCGGGAATTTCTGACGCCGTGCTTTTAATTGAAGCAGAAGAAAAATCTGGGACCTTAACAACGGCACGCTTCGCCACCGACTACAACAGAGATGTTTTGGTTATCCCTGGGAATATAACCTCGCCCACATCAAAAGGAACAAATGCCTTGCTTCGCGATGGAGCAACTCCAATCACAAAAAGCACAGATATTTTGGAAGTTCTAGGGCTCAAACCAAAAGATGAAGCCCAAAACGAAGAAATAATCAAAAATCTTTCCGATGATGAAAAACTTGTTTTTGAAAAAATATTGGAACCAATCAGTAAAGAACAGATTTCGTCTCTGGTGGACAAAAATATAACTGAAATAAATATCATAATTTCCATGCTAGAAATACGCGGACTTGTGAAAGAGATAGATGGAAAAATAAACAGACTATAAAACTCAAATTTGCGGAAAAGCCATTTCTATGGTATTACTAGCAAATAATGAGTAAATTACTAATCGTTGAGTCGCCTTCAAAAGCTAAAACTATTGAAAAATACTTGGACGGTGAATATATCGTTAAGGCTTCTGTAGGACATATTCGCGACCTCCCAAAATCAAACAAAAAAGCCGTTGATATTGAAAACGGCTTTGTTCCCCATTACGAGATCTCACCACTTAAAAACAAAGTTGTTTCTGAGCTAAAATCAATATCCAAAAAAGCTAGTGAGGTAATCCTGGCAACCGACCTCGACCGTGAAGGTGAAGCTATCGCTTGGCACCTTTCTGAAGCTCTTGAACTTAAAAAACCAAAAAGAATTGTATTCAATGAAATCACAGAAACGGCTATCAAAGAAGCTCTGAAGAATCCACGAGATATAGATATGAATCTAAAAGAAGCCCAAGAAGCTCGTCGTGTTTTGGATAGACTTTTCGGTTATGACCTTTCGGGGCTGATTTGGAAAAAGGTTCGCTACGGTCTTTCGGCTGGGCGTGTTCAGTCACCTGCTCTTCGTATCATCATGGAACGTGAACGCGAAATTCGCGCTTTCAAGCCGGAAAATTACTACATACTTTCTGCCCTGCTTAAAAAGGGTAAAGACCTAAACCGAACCGAAGGTTCGGTCGGTCGAA